>URNE01000001.1 GCA_900549045.1 uncultured bacterium
CCCGTATATTCATTCTATTATAAACGACAGAGATTGAACAACAGGAGGAGTTTTCATCATGGTCAAACTTGGAACCGCTCTCACTTCCGGCGCCGTCAAGGTGCTTTTGCTCGGATCGGGCGAACTGGGAAAAGAAGTCGCGATTGAAATGCAGAGACTCGGAGTCGAAGTGATCGCGGTTGACCGCTATCCGAACGCGCCCGCGATGCAGGTCGCCCACAGAAGTCATGTCGTCAACATGCTCGATGCAAAGGCGCTCCGCGAGATTGTCGAACTTGAGAAGCCCGACTACATCGTTCCGGAAATCGAAGCGATTGCGACGCCGGAACTCATCAAACTGGAGCAGGAGGGATACCATGTCATCCCGAACGCGCGCGCAACCTATCTGACTATGAACCGCGAAGGAATCCGCCGTCTCGCCGCGGAGGAACTCGGTCTGCCCACCTCAAGATACCGTTTCGCCGACAGCGAAGAGGAGTTCAAAGCTGCGGTCAAAGAGGTCGGAATCCCTTGCGTCGTCAAGCCCGTCATGAGTTCTTCCGGACACGGCCAGAGCGTCGTCCGCTCCGAGGCGGATATCGACAAGGCGTGGCACATTTCTCAGGAAGGCGGACGCGCCGGCGCGGGAAGAGTCATTGTGGAGGGGTTTGTTGATTTCGATTATGAAATCACCCTGCTGACCGTGCGTCACGCCGGCGGAACCTCGTTCCTCAAGCCGATCGGGCATCATCAGGTCGGCGGCGACTATCAGGAGTCCTGGCAGCCGCAGGCGATGACCGCATCCGCGCTCGAAAAGGCGGAAGACATTGCAAAGAAGATCACGGACGCCATCGGCGGACGCGGCATTTTCGGAGTTGAAATGTTTGTGAAAGGCGACGAGGTGATTTTCAGCGAAATCAGCCCGCGTCCGCACGATACCGGAATGGTTACGATGATTTCGCAGGACCTCTCCGAATTCGCACTGCACGCCCGCGCGATCCTCGGTCTGCCGATTCCGAACATCGCTTTCCACGGACCCTCGGCATCGAAGGCGATTGTCGCCGACGGCGTGTCGGATCATGTTTCGTTCAGCGGACTTGAGAGCGTCCTTGCGGCACCCGATACTTCCATGCGGATTTTCGGAAAGGGCGAACTCAACGGGCATCGCCGTCTCGGCGTGCTTCTCGCCCGCGCAGAATCGGTCGAAAAAGCGGTTGAGCAGGTCAAGAAAATGAGAGACTCCCTGCGCGTTGAACTTTGAGAGCGAATATGATCCGGCTGCTGCTGACATTCCTTTGTCTCGCTCCCCTCTGCGCAATGGAGGAGGGGTTGAAAATCCGCATTCCGCAGGCGGAGCAGACCGTGCGTGTCTCCATTGAAGAGGAGGCGAATATCCGCGCGGAGGACCGTCTTCAGCCGCTCGCGAAAATCAAAGAAAAGACGCTTGCCGCGGTTCTGCTGGATACGGGAAAAGATTATCTCTGGATTCCCGGCCGGGATCTGACGGGAACGGGCTCCCTGCGGGTCGTGGACGCCTCGGCTGTGCTTGACGGGTCGGTTGCCGCGTTTCTGGAGACGGTCGGAAAGCGGGACGGAGCGCAGGGCGGACGGGTGGTTCTGCTTGATGTTCTCCGCAAGCGCATTGCAGGATATTTCACGGTCGGACGCAAACTTTCCGCGCTGCGGCTTGGAAACACGCTCGAATATGCGGTTGCCTTTGCGGAGGCTCAGCCGATGCTGAAACAGCCCGCCGGATTCGTCGTTGTCGATTTGAAGGAGGGGAAGGAACGCGCATTTCACCGCGCGGAAAAACCGGTGTCGTTTGCGGTTGCGGGGGCCTCGCTGTTCTTTGCGGATGCAAAAGGCGCGGTCCGGATGTTGAACCTGGAAGACGGAAATTCAAAAACGCTTTTTAGAGCGCCTGGCCCGCTTCTCCGTGTTTCTCCGGACGGAACGGCGGTGCTTGCCGCGGCGGAGGATGCGTTCTACCGGATCGACGCCGCGTCCGGCGAGGTCGCTTCAAAGGTGCCGCGCAAGGAGCGGTTCCGCATCGGGGAGCTTGTGTGCACGAAGCCGGACGGTTCGGGCTTTCTCTTTTCAACCCTTCCCGATATGAACGGGAAGAGCCGTCTGTTCCTTCATGTGGAAGAGAAGCAGCGGGAGATCGCGGCGGATTCCGCGGGACGTTTCGTCTGGCAGGAGAACGGACCGAATCTGTTTGTCATGCGGGTGATCAAAGGGCGCGTGTTCCGCTTGGATCCGGAGAGCCTGAAAGATTATTCCTCGTGCGAACCGAAGTCCCTGCGCCCGGCGACGCTCGGGACGGTGCGCTGGCTGTTTTCGGGCGGCGAACCCTGCGAACTGGTCGCCATGGATTCGCTCGGCTCGGTTTATACACTCAGAAGCGTCGGCAAACGCTGGCGCAAAACGCTGATAGTTGACGCCGGAAGGCGCTGAAAGATGATTTGCAAGGACGATTCATGCAGGAACTGATACTCAAGCCGGACGCTTTTGCCTATCGCGGCAAAGCCGTTGCCACGATGCCTTCGGGCAAACGCTGTTTTATTCGCGGCGGAGCGCCGGGGGATACTCTCCTGTGCGCGGTTGCGAAAGAGAAGAAAAACTGTGCGGAGGCGGAAATCAAAGAGATAATCGAACCCTCGCCGGACCGGATTCAGCCGGTCTGCCGTTATGCGGAGCTGTGCCCCGGCTGCGCGTATTCCCAGGTCGATTATCCGGTGGAACTTGAGTGGAAACAGAAACAGTTTGAGCGTTTCCTTCTTCATTCTCATCTTGCGGAGCCTTCGGCGATGCGGGAACCGGTTGCCGCATCGCGCCGCATGGGCTGGCGGAACAAAATCAAACTCACGGCCGAAAAAAACGGGGAAAAGATCCGGATCGGATACCGGATGGAGGACAACAAAACGGTTCTTGACGTCCGCGAATGTCTCCTGGCGCGTCCGGAAATCGCGCGCCTGATGGATGAAAAACTCAACGATCCCGCCTTCCGCGCTTCACTTCCGGAGGGAATTTCCGCTCTGACGTTCCGCTATACGCCGCATGACGGCGCGCTTCTGCTGGAGGCGGAGGATTCGGAGGAGTTCCTGACCGATACCATTCGCCCTTACGGTGAGTTTGCGGTTCCGCGCGGCTCCTTCTTCCAGATCAACACGGAGATGGCGTCGAAACTCGCGGCGGAATTTCTGCGGATTGTGGAAGAGGTGAAACCGGAGGTGTTCATCGAACTTTACTGCGGCTGCGGCGTGTTTTCCGTGCTCGCGGCGGAGGCCGGAGTCGGCAAAGTCTACGGAGTTGAGCTCAACTCGGACGCCGTCCGCGCGGCGAACAGGAATCTGCATGAGCATGGTCTGCCGCACTGCAAATTCCTTGCGGGCGACGCGGTCCGGATGCTCGGCCAGCTTCCGCTTCAGACGAAGCAGCGTCCGCTGATGCTGGTCGATCCGCCGCGCACCGGGCTGGAGCGTCCGGTGATTGACGCGCTTTCCGGAAGCGCGGCGCATGACCTGGTTTATGTTTCGTGCGGACCCGATACGCTGGCGCGCGACCTTGCGCTGTTCCGCCGGCGGGGGTGGACCGTTGCGGAGACGGGGCTGTTCGATCTCTTCCCGTCGACGGCGCATTTCGAATCGCTGACCTGGCTGAAGCGGGGGTGAATTCATGGCTGGGAGCTCATTCAATCCGGAGCTTGCGGCGGGGCATCGCGACCGGTTGCGGCAGAAGTACCGCAAGGCGGGACACGACGGCATGCTGGACTATGAAAAGCTCGAGCTTCTGCTGACTTACGCCATCGCCCGGCGCGATGTGAAGCCGATTGCAAAGGAACTGCTGAAAAAGTTCGGTTCGATCTCCGCCGTCATGAACGCTCCGGAAAAACGCCTGACCGAAGTCCCGGGAGTCGGGGAGAACGTCGCGCTTCTGATTCAGCTCATGAAGGGGCTCTGCTCCGATTATCTCTATGAGCAGATCAAGGGACGCGAAGTCCTGTCGTCGACGGAAGAGGTGATCCGTTATGCGCGCATGAAGCTTGCCGGACTTGAAAACGAAGTCTTTATGGTCATCTATCTCAACACGCAGAATGAAATCATCGGCGACGAGATCATGGTTGAGGGAACGATCGACCAGCTCTACATTCACCCGCGCCAACTGCTTACGCGGGCTCTGGACATGTCCGCGCGCGGCATTATCCTGCTGCACAACCACCCGAGCGGCTCGCCGATGCCGTCGCCCGCGGACATTCAGCTGACGCGTGCGATCAAGATTGCGGCCTCCGCCGTGCGGCTGGATGTCGTCGATCATATCATCATCGCGCGGAATGCCTGCTTCAGCATTACGGCGAACGAGCTGATCCCGCTGGACCGTCCGTTCGCTTCTCCTCCGAAGAAAGCGGAGAAGCCGAAGGAAATGACGCCCGAGGAGAAGCGCGCGGCCGCTTTCTCCGAACTTGCCAAACTCTCCGCAATCCACGACCTGAAGGATTGCGGGGAAATGACGCGCGATGCGGATTTTCAGATAGACGACCGCGTGGATTCGTATCTGAAGGCCTCCGACCGCAAAAAAAAGAAAGGACGCGGAGCATGATTTTCGGAATCGGAACCGACCTTGTGGAAATTGAACGGATCGCAAAGGTGCTTGCGCGTCACGGCGACCGTTTCACCGGTTACATCCTGACCGACGGCGAAGGCGCGGAAGCAAAACGCCGCGGCGACAGCGTCCAGTTCATCGCCGGACGCTGGGCCGCGAAAGAGGCGGTTGCAAAGGCGCTCGGCTGCGGACTCGGCGGGCGTTGCGCGTGGCGCGACATCGAAGTGACCGGCTCCGCATCCGGCGCTCCGGTCGTGACGCTCTCCGGAGACGGCGCGCGCACGATGAAGGAGAACGGCATTGCACGGGTCTTCGTCAGCATCAGTCACGAGCGCGGACACGCTGTGGCGATGGCTGTTGCGGAAAAAAACGACATTCCCTCTTGAGATTTTTCAAAAACGGGTTAAAGTACTGATATGTCAGGAGGTGCGGCAATGAAACGCGGAAAACTGGAAAGAGGACAGGCGATCGCGGAATTCACGGTTTCGCTGATTGCGATTCTGTTTGTGTTCCTCGGCGTGCTGGCGGTCAGCGTGCTTTCGATGGAAAACGTCTCGTGCCTGATTGCCGCGCGCGGCGAAGCGGACGTCGCATCCGCGCTCGGAACCTCGGTCGGCGGCGTTTCTCCGGAACCGATTCTCGAATGGGATTACGGTCCGGACCGCATTCCGTTCACCGCGGACGACAAGGCCGTGACGAGCGGGGATTCGGAGAGTCTCGCCGGTGAATTCGATACCTCCAGGGATCTGGCGGAGGGGGCGGACGTCAACGGCGTCGCTCTTGCGGAGCTTGCGAAATCGGGGCTGGTTGACCGGCAGGTGACGGAAGTCTCTTTTCTTACCGCCGCAAACCTGAACGGGTATTCGCATGAGGAGACGGATCCGCTTTCCAAACGCGGCCTCCCGGAGCTTCAGAAACTTCTCCGCCGGATGGTCGGCGGGGGCAAATTCGTATTGAAAGACACGGTTTTCATACCGGTGAAGGTGGATTGATGAAACAGCGGATCGTACGGAAAATCAAAACGCTTGCCGAAGCCGCCGAATGGCGGAAGGGCCTGCGGGCGGACGGAAAAAAACTCGCGCTCACCAACGGATGTTTCGATCTGCTGCACCGCGGACATGCGGAGTACCTGCTCGCCGCGCGCGAATCGGCGGACGCCCTCGTGGTCCTGCTGAATTCCGACGCGTCGATCCGCCGTCTGAAAGGACCGTCGCGCCCGATCTGCGAAGAGCCGGACCGCGCGTTCATGCTGGCCTGTTTTGAATTCGTCGACGCCGTTGTCGTATTCGATTCCGAACGCTGCGACCGGGAAATCGCGGCGATTGCGCCTGACGTCTATGTGAAGGGCGGCGATTACACCGTGGAAAAGCTCGACCCGGGCGAACGCGCCGCCGTCTTCGGATGCCGTGCGGAGATCCGCTTCATCCCGTTCGTCCCCGGGCATTCGACAACCACGCTGATTGAAAAAAGCAGAAAATCCTAAAGAAAGGTTACAGATATGAGTTCCAGTTGTTCCGGACATTGCTCCAGCTGTTCCTCTTCCTGCAATGCGGAGGAGAAACTTGAAAAGCGTCTCGCTTTGATCAAACACAAAATCCTCGTGCTCTCGGGCAAAGGCGGCGTCGGCAAAAGTACGGTCGCCGCAACGCTCGCGCTGACCCTCGCGCGCAAAGGCGCGAAAGTCGGTCTGCTCGACGTCGATTTCCATGGTCCCTCCCAGCCCACGCTGTTCAGTCTTCAGACCGTGACGCTGGAAGGAGACGACGACGGCATGATTCCGCCGGAAATCAGCGGCATTGAAATTTTCTCCATAGGGCTTGTCATGGAAGACGCCGACCGCGCGATCATCTGGCGCGGTCCCGCCAAGATCGGCGTGCTCAAACAGCTTCTGGAAGACGTTCAGTGGGGCGAACTCGACTATCTCGTCCTCGACTTCCCGCCGGGAACGGGGGACGAGGTGCTTTCCGCCTGTCAGATGATCTCCGGTTCGAAGAGCGCGGTCATCGTTTCCACGCCGCAGGAGGTCGCGCTTGCCGACTGCCGCAAGTGCATCGACTTCTGCAAGCAGGTGGAAGTTCCCGTCGCCGGAATTATCGAGAACATGAGCGGCTTCGTCTGTCCGGACTGCGGACACCGCCACGAGATTTTCTCAAGCGGCGGGGGAGAGAAGCTTGCGAAACTGGCGGAGGCTCCGCTCCTCGCCCGGCTTCCGCTTGACCCCGCGTTCCTGAAGCAGTGCGACGCCGGCGATGTCGCCGGAGCGCTCTCTTCCTCTCCCGCGATTGCGGGCGAAATGGACAAGGCGGCGTCACTGATCATTGCCCGCGGCTGAGGAGATCCCATGCCGGAGCCTTTGCTTGAACTCGATTCAATCGTCAAATCATTCGGCGGAACGCGCGTTCTGACGGGCGTTTCGCTAACGGTCGCCCCCGGCGAAATCCTCGGGCTCGTCGGGGAGAACGGCGCGGGAAAATCGACGCTTGTCAAGTGCCTGCTCGGCATCCACCGCCCAGATTCCGGCACGATCCGTTTCCTCGGTCGTCCGCTGCGGTCCGGGGAGACGGGGATTGAGGGCATCCCGCAGGAGTTCAACCTTGTCAACGACCTGACGGTTGCGGAGAATATTTTTCTCGGGCGCGAACCGCATCGCTTCGGTCTTCTCGACCGGGCGAAAATGAATGCGGAATCGTCCCGTCATCTGGCGCGTCTCGGAGTGGAGATCGACCCCGGACGCATGATCGACACGCTCGGCGTCGCGGAAAAACAGATGGTTGAAATCGCAAAGGCGCTTTCCGTCGAATGCCGGCTGCTGATTATGGACGAACCGACCACGGTTCTGAACCGGAACGAAGCGGAAATTCTCTTCCGCATCATGCGCGAACTGAAAGCGGCGGGAACGTCGGTCATCTTCATTTCGCACCGTCTGGAGGAGATTCGCACCGTCTGCGACCGTGTGGCGGTTCTGCGCGACGGCGTGCTTGTAAGCGTCGATCCCGCGCGGGAGCTTACCGCAATCGAAATCGCTCAGCGGATGGTCGGACGCGAACTCACGCGGATGTTTCCCCCGAAGCATTATCCCGATACGGAGCATCCGGTTCTCGAAGTCTCAAATCTGACTTCCGGACGCGAAGTGCGCGGAGTTTCGCTTTCTCTGGGCAAAGGCATCACCGGACTCGCCGGGCTTGCCGGAGCCGGACGCACCGAGCTTGCGGAGACGATCTGCGCCATTCGCAAGGGACGCGGGGAAATCCGGCTGAACGGCGAACTTCTGCACCTGAAAAAGCCCTCCGACGCGATTGCGCACGGCATTGTTTATCTTTCCGAAGACCGGCAGGGAAGCGGCATTCTGACCGAATTCCCTCTGGACCGGAACGTCACGCTCGCGAGTCTTGCGCGCTACTGCACAGCGGGTTTCATCCGCCGGAAGGACGAGGATGCGGCGGCGGAGGATTATGTCGCGAAATTCCGCATCAAAGCGGCGTCCGTTTCGGAGGAGCTGAAATACCTCAGCGGCGGCAATCAGCAGAAAGTCGCGATTGCGAAATGTCTTGACATTCATCCGCAGGTTTTCATTTTCGACGAACCCACGCGCGGCGTCGACATCGGCGCGCGCAGCGATATATACACATTTATCAGCGAACTCGCGCAGAGCGGCGTCGCCTGTCTGCTGATCTCTTCCGACCTGGAAGAGGTGATCGGCATGTGCGAGCGTGTGTTTGTAATGCGCTCCGGCGAACTTGCCGGATGCGTCGAGCGCGAACATGTTACAGAAGAGGAGATCATGTACCTTGCAACCGGTATTCAGTAATTTCAAGAAGACGGCGGAGCGCATGCTCCGGACTGCGGGCGGACCTTATGCGGCGCTTGTTCTGCTCCTGATCGTCTGCTGCGTTTCCAACGAGAGCTTCCGCAGTGTCCAGAACCTTGTCAACATCATGCGGCAGGTGTCATACAGCGGCATGATTGCGCTGGGCATGACGTTTGTCATTGCGGCGGGCGGCATAGACCTTTCGGTCGGTTCGCTGCTGGCCCTTTCGGGCGTGCTTTCGATTCTCGGAATGAACGCGCTTCCCGTCTCGCCCGAATGGGCGGCGGTGATTGCCGGTGTGATTGCCGTCGGCGTCGGAGCCGTCGGCGGAACGGCGAACGGACTGCTTGTTTCGGTCGGAAAGATTCCGCCGTTCATTGCGACGCTCGGCACGATGGTGATCTTCCGTTCGCTCGCGCTCTATTTTGCGGATTCCGGACTTGTTTCAACGGAGAACGAAGTGTTCCGGACGATTGGCGACGCCTCGTTTGCGTGTCTTCCGCTTCCGGTCTGGGCGCTGCTGGCGCTGACGCTTTTGCTTTCGGTTCTGCTGTTCATGACGCGCTTCGGCCGCCACGTCTGCGCGGTGGGGTCGAATGAACGCGTGGCGCGTTATTCCGGCATCCGGACGGGGCTCGTGAAGTACGGAACGTATCTGATAGCGGGTCTCGCTTCGGGCGTCGCGGCGTTTCTGTTCGGCGGACGTCTGAACGCGGTCAGTTCGACGAGCGCGGGAACCTCCTATGAACTGGATGCGATTGCGGCGGTCATCATCGGCGGCAGTTCTATGAACGGCGGCCGTGCGACGGTGTGGGGAACGCTGGCCGGCGTGCTGATCCTCGGCATTGTATCGAACGTCCTGGATATGTGGGGAATCTCCGTCACTCTGCAGGGAACCGTGAAAGGCATCGTGATCATCGTTGCGGTGATGATTCAGAGAAAACGGGGCTGAAAAATCCCCATTTTGAGCAGAAAATCATGAATTGACGGGAGTGTGACGGACTGGTTCCGTCACTTTTTTTCGGTCATTTCTGACGGAGGTAGAGGAATTTTGCCCCGCCGAAGTTGCGGATTGTCTCGAGCTGCCAGTTGGATGGGGGGGGCTGAAGACCGCCCTTGTTCTCCGCCATTTCCCAAATGAGAAGCGCTTTGGCGGACCAGCGGTTGAAATCGGGATCGGCGAGAAGCTTTGCGAGAAGCTCCGCGGATTCCGCATAGGGCGGATCGGCAAAGATCAGATCGGGCTGCGGGTGAACCGCCAGACGCTTGCAGATGTTCGGAAGCGCGGCGTTGAAAATTTCAAAAACGGCGGTTGGTGCAACGCTCTCCGCTTTTGCGCAGTTGGCTTTTACCGCATTGCATGAGGATTTCGAGGAATCCACAAAGAGAACGGAAGCGGCGCCGCGGCTGGCGGCTTCCAGACCGATCGCGCCCGTTCCGGCGAACAGGTCGGCGACGGTCATGCCGTCCAGCGTTCCGAGACTCGCAAAGAGGGCTTCGCGGGCGCGGACCGCTGTCGGCCGCGCGGTGAGCCCCGACGGTGCGCGCAGGGGCATTCCGCGCAGTTTTCCGGAAACAATTTCCATTTCAGCAAATCATTCCCATTCAATTGTTCCCGGCGGCTTGGAGGTGATGTCGTACACCACGCGGTTCACGCCGTTCACTTCGTTGATGATGCGGGTGGAGATGCTCTCCATGAGTTCATACGGGAGGCGCACCCAGTCGGCGGTCATGCCGTCCCGGCTTTCCACTGCGCGCAGGGCAATGACGTTGTCGTAGGTGCGTTCATCGCCCATCACGCCGACCGTTTTGACGGGGACGAAGACGGCGAACGCCTGCCAGATTTTGTAGTAGAGTCCGGCTTTCTTCATTTCGTCGACGATGATGGTATCCGCTTCGCGGAGGGTGTCGAGATCCTTGCGGTTGACCGCACCGAGCATGCGGACGGCGAGTCCGGGTCCCGGGAAGGGCTGGCGGTAGACCATCTCATCGGGAAGTCCGAGTTTTCCGCCGACTTCGCGGACTTCGTCTTTGAAGAGGCGGCTCAGGGGTTCGAGAAGCTTGAGATTCATTTTTTCGGGGAGCCCGCCGACATTGTGGTGGCTCTTGATCATCGCGCTGGGATTGCCGTCGATGGGCACGCTCTCGATCACGTCGGGATAGGTGGTGCCCTGCGCGAGAAATTTGACGTCCTTGAGCTTCATCGCGGCGTCGTCGAAGACGTTGACGAACTCATGACCGATAATCTTGCGTTTCTTCTCCGGCTCGGTGACGCCGGCAAGCTTGTCGAGGAAACGGTCGGTGGCGTCGATGCAGACGAGGTTCATTTTGAAGGAGCCTTCGAAGAGCTCTCGGACGCGTTCGGCTTCGTTTTTGCGGAGGAGTCCGTTGTTGACGAAGATGCAGGTGAGCTTGTCGCCGATCGCCTTGTGGATCAGTGCGGCGGCGACGGAGGAGTCAACGCCTCCGCTGAGACCGAGAATGACCTTCTGTCCGGCGGTGTTCTCCTGAATTTCGCGGACGCTGCGCTCGATGAAGGACTCCATGGTCCAGTTTCCGGAGCATCCGCAGATGCGTATGGCGAAGTTGCGGATGATTTCGGTTCCGCGGTGCGTGTGAACGACTTCGGGGTGGAACTGGATGCCGTAGATTTTCTTTTCGGTGTGGCGGATTGCGGCGAATTCGGTGTTTGCGGTTTTCGCCGTGGAGACGAATCCGTCGGGAAGCGCGGTGACCTTGTCTCCGTGGGACATCCAGACCTGGAGGGGGGTGGGGAGACCGTCGAGAAGGGGGGAATCTCCGGTGATTTCGATTTCCGCCTTGCCGTATTCGCGGGCGTGACCGCGGGCGACTTTTCCGCCGAGAGTCATGACGGTCAGCTGGAGACCGTAGCAGATGCCGAGCACGGGGATGCCGAGGTTGAAGATTTCAGGATCGCACTTCGGGGCATTGTCCTGATAGACGCTTGCGGGTCCGCCGCTGAGGATGATTCCCATCGGAGCTTCCTCGCGGATTTTTTCAACCGGGGTGCTGAAGGGAACGATACGGCTGTAAACCTTGCATTCACGGATTCGCCGCGCGATCAGCTGGCTGTACTGCGAACCGAAGTCCAGAACGAGTATGGTTTCGTTTTTTGCCATGTAAGTCTTCCAGATTTAAAATTTTTAAGGCAATAATATACATCGGAAACGCGAAAATGCAAAGGAAGTTATGATTTTTTTGCAATCCTCTTGACAATTCGCGTTTAAGGCGATATAATACAGGCTTATACTGAACTTTATAACAGGAGCCTCTAGCCATGCGTTTTCAGTGTCCATACTGCAAAGAAATTCTCTCCGTGGACAATGCGGAAATGGGAGCAAAAGTCCAATGCGGCAAGTGTCAGCAGATTGTGACGGTGCCGGCTTCCAGGACATCCCCCGGGGCGGTGATTGCGGACTTCATCATTGAAAAAGAGCTCGGGCGCGGGGGGATGGGCGTCGTTTATCTCTCGCATCAGATCTCGCTCGACCGTTCGGCCGCTCTCAAGGTCCTTGCGGAAAATTACGCGCAGAACTCAGAGTTCGTCATCAGTTTCATCAAGGAGGCGCGCGCCGCCGCACGCCTGAATCATCCACATATCGTGCAGGCGTACGCCGTGGGCGAGGACGACGGAATCTACTATTTCGCCATGGAGAACGTCGACGGGCAGACCATGAAGGAGATTCTGGAGAAGAACCGGGTGATCCCCGTCGACCAGGCGCTCCAGATCGTTCAGCAGGTCGCGGAAGCGCTCGATTACGCGTGGAAGGAACAGCGTCTGATTCACCGTGACATCAAGCCGGACAACATCATGCTCACGAACACCGGGAAAGCGAAACTCGCCGATCTCGGTCTCGCCCGTCACGCCGGAGAAAAGGATTCTCTGGACAGCGAAGAGGAGGTTATGGGAACTCCGCAGTACATCAGCCCCGAGCATCTGACCGGAGCGCCGATGGACATCCGCAGCGACATTTACAGTCTCGGTGCAACCTTCTACCATTTTGTGACCGGCCATTTCCCGTTCAACGGTTCCAGCGTCACGGAGATCGCGAAGAAGCACCTGACCGATACGCTGGTTCCGCCGAACCAGGTGAAGAAATCGATTCCGCAGGCGGTTTCCGATGTGATTGTCAAGATGATGGCGCGCAATCCGAACGACCGTTTCCAGGACGCGGAGGAGCTTGTGGAAACTCTGCGCGACATCCGCAAGAACAAGCTTGCGGAAAATTCCGCTTCGAATTCAGTTTCCGCGCCGATCCCGCGTCTGAATCTTCAGAAGTCTGCTTCCGTTCCGGTCCCGAAACTGAACATTCCGGGGAGTGTGCCGAAACTGAACATTCCCGCATCCGGAACTCCCGCTCCGGGCGGCGTTCCGAATCTGAAGCTTTCGACGCCTGTGCAGAAAACGGAGGGAAAGAAAGCGGAAGAGGAACCGAAGCCGGAAGAGACACCGTCCGCTCCGAAAAAGACGGTTTCGCGGAAGGTCGTCGTACGGATCATTGCGGCGCTTGTTGTGCTTGGACTCGCGGGCGCGGGAACCTGGTTTGTGCTTTCCGGAAACTTTGAAAAAGTCAAGAATTCCGTGATGAAGAAGGTGAAAGAGATTTCCGGGCCGAAGCCGGAGCCCGCTCCGGATGCCGCCCCGGCGGAGCAGAAGCCGGAACCGCGGGAATCGGCTCTGATCGAAGAGGCGGACAAGATTCTGAAGCAGGCGGAGGAAAACCCCTCCGCAATGGAAAAGACCATGTCGCTTTGCGACAGCTTCCTTGCGCGTTTCAAGGATCCGAAAGAGGATGAGAAGGCGAAATTCGTCGCGGTGGAGACTCTTGCCGGACAGGTTCGCGAAAAGCTTGCCGCCGCGAAGGAAGCCGCCGCAAAGGCCGCGGAGGAGAAGCGCAAAGCCGATGAGGAACGTCGTCGCCGAGAAGCCGAAGCCCGCCGTCAGAGAGAGGAAGCCGAACGCAAGCGGAAAGCCGAAGAGGAGACCATACGGAAATACAAAAATTTTGCCAACTGGGTAAAAGGCGAAAAGGTGAAAAAGATTGTTTCCATGGTTCATTCGGGCGGCATCGACGCGGCGAAACGTGAAGCTCAGGGGCTTATTGACGAGCCGAAGCGGAATCAGAACAAGCCCGCGCAGATTGTGCGCGAGGCGAAGAACCTTGCCGGTTACGGCTGGTGGCTGAAAAGCAAAATCGAGAACGCGGAGCGCATCGAAAAGCTGCTGATGAATTCGACCGGGAGCGAACTGAACCGTCCGCAGGTGATCATCAAGGACAATCTGAGCGAACTCGTTTCCATAAAGAACGGTGTTATGACGGTTGAGAGCTTCGGGAAATCTGCCGAGGTCCCGGTGAAGGAACTGAAACCGCGTCAGAAAGCGGATCTTGTCGCCCGTATTGCACGGAAGAACCAGAAGTATTTCAAAGACGCCGTTGTCTGGCTGATTTTCAACGAATCGTACGAAAACGCCGCGAGGCTCTTGTGGGACCGCAAAGATGGCGATTGCAGAAATTTTGTCAATACGGTTCTGGAGATGAAGATCCGCGCCGCCGGAAACAACAAGGCGGAAAAAGAGAGACTGCAGAAGGATAAAGATCTTTTCAAATAAGACGGGCGACCGTCCAACAACAGGAGTGTCAACAATGGATTCTGAAAAATGCCCATGCTGTTCCGGGAAACTCTATTCGGAGTGCTGTGAACCGATCATCAAGGGACTCGTCAAGGCGGAAACCCCGGAAGCGCTGATGCGCTCCAGATATGCCGCATATGCCAAAGCGGAAATTGATCATCTGATTTCCTCCACCGCCCCCTCCCAGCGTGAAAGCATTGACCGCGAGGAGATGCGCAGCTGGGCGGAACGTTCCCAGTGGCTCGGACTCGAAATCATCAGCGCCCCGGCGCCCGAAGCCGGCGACAAGACCGGATTCGTCGAATTCATCGCGCGCTACACCGACCGCGACACGCCGCTGGAGCATCATGAACGCGCGGAATTCCGCAAAATCAACAATGTCTGGTATTTTTACGACGGCAAGCTCGTTCAGCAGAAGCCTTATGTCCGCACGGCTCCGAAGATCGAGCGTAACGCCCCGTGTCCCTGCGGAAGCGGCAAGAAATACAAAAAGTGCTGCGGCAAATAACCCGGGAGTGTCTCATGATTCTCGATAAAATGGATCCGGAGGTCGTCGCCGCTTATTCGCCTGAATTCCAGAAGGCGTTTGCGGCGATCTCCGCACTTGCACCCGATGCGCCGCTCGGCAAATTTGAGATCGACGGCGACCGCATTTACGGCAATGTCATGGAATACGACGCCGTTCTTCCGGAAGCTGAAAAACTGGAAGCTCACCGGAACTATGTCGATATCCAGGCGGTTGTCGCCGGCGTGGAACGCATGGCGTGGGCGAATATCGACGGGCTCGAAACGGTCGACGAGTACGACGAGGCGAAGGACGTCGCGTTTGTCCGCCCGCCCGCCGTCGGCGTTTCGCACATCGAACTGGTTCCGGGATTGTTCGCCGTCTTCTATCCCGAAGACGGACATTATGGCAAGATCCGGCCGCTGAATGCTCCGGCGGGCAAACTGAAAAAGGTGGTCGTCAAAGTCAGACTTTGATAAGGACAGACGCGTTTTTCTCAGAAAACCGGACGCGGCGGGAGCAATCCCAGCTCCGTCCGGATTTTTTTTGTCGACGGCACATAGCGCGGTGCGGGGAGCGGCGAGGGCGTGCCGAGAATCCGGATTTCATTCGAGCTTCCGAAGTGCGCGCGGATGCGCCGAGCAAGCTCCAGGATGGTGACGGCTTCTTCGGAGCCGATGTTGTACGCTTCGCCGCGCCGTCCGGCGATAAGAAGCGTGAAGAGCCATTCCACAAGGTCGTCGGCGTGCATGTAGCTGCGGACGGTGCGTCCGTCGCCCTGAATGATGATCGGGCGGTTCTCCTCGCAGTCGCGCAGGAAGTTTCCTGCTGCGTAGTGGATCGTGCGCGGCAGCCAGGGACCGATGAACGCAAAACAGCGCGCAATGCAGCAGAACACGTTTGAGTCCGCACACATGCGCTCCGCATCGAGCTTCGCAATGCCGTACTCGGTGACGGGGCGGCACGGGAACTCTTCGGGCAGGAGCGGAAGACCGGGCGGCTGGGGACCGTATACCGCGCCGGAGCTGGTCAGCAGGAGACGCCCCGCGCCGCACTGTTCCGCGAAATCGAGAATGCGGCGCGTGCCTTCCACGACGATGGAGCGCATTTCCCCCGGCGCGAGCGTGGTGACTGCGGGGGTCGCGGCGTGAATGACAAAATCGAATCTGCCGTCCGGAAACCGAAAACTGCGGACGTCGCCGTTTTCAAACGAAAGCCCGGAAAGCGTGCAGAGTCCGGGGAAGCGGCTGCGGAACTCCTCCGCATGACGCGCGAGCACGGTGAAGCTGAGGTTTTCGACGGGGTGACGGGTGAAGTAGTCAAGAATGCTTTTGCCGAAGAATCCGGTTCCTCCGGAAAGGAAGATGCGCTTTCCGGTCAGCGCGGCGGTGATTTCGGGCTTCAGCATGTCACTTGTCGAAGTTGATCCGCTCTTCCTCGATGACGAGCGGCTTGTTTTTGACCTGCGTCCAGACGGCGCCGAGGTATTCGCCGATCAGCCCGATGAAAAAGAGCTGAACCGCAAAGAAGAAGAACATTCCGACCACGAGCGGAGCGAGCCCGAGCTGGAAGGTGTCCCACCAGATGAGTTTTGCAAGCAGATAGCCGAATGCGACCAGCAGACTTCCGGTTCCGAGCAGGAGCCCTGCGAAGACGGCGAGCCGCAGGGGGAGCCTGGTGTGGTTGACAAGCCCGGTCATAGCCATGTCGTAAAGCGTGAAGAAGTTGTTGTGGGTGCGTCCGCTTTTGCGCTTTTCCTGAACGAAAGGAACTTCCACGCGGCGGAGGCCGATTTCGCTGACGAGGCCGCGGAAATAGGGGTACGGGTCGTGAAACTTGCCGAGGGCGTCGAGAAACGCGCGGTCGTAGAGTCCGAATCCGGTGAAACGCGGGATGATGTGTTCATCGGGAGCGACGGATGCGAGGAGCCTGTAGTAGAGCCTGCGGAAGAATTCGAGCATGAAACCCGCCTTTGTTCCGCTGCGGACGCCGCAGACGACTTTCGCGCCGTTCTCCCACTCGCGGATAAACTGTTCGAGGACCTCCGGGGGCTCCTGGAGATCGGTGCACATGCTGACAGCCGCATCGCCGGAGGCGTTCAGAAGCGCGTTGAACGGGGAGCGGATATGACCGAAATTATTGGCGTTCAGAATGACTTTGAACTTCGGGTCGCGCGCGGCAAGCGTGCGGAGAACGTCGCGCGTGTTGTCGGTGGAGCAGTTGTCGGCAAAGACGAATTCATAATCGTGCTGCGGGAATTTTTTCAGAACCGCGAGACAGCGCGTGTAGAGTTCCTCAATGTTTCCCGCTTCGTTGTAGCAGCTTCCGGTGATGCTGATTTTTTTCATTTTTCCTCCACGGTCGGAATGATCATGTTCGCTTTGAACTCTTCACGCGGCAGGAACGGCGCAAGGTCTTCAAGCGGACGCGAAACGAGGCGTCCGTCGGGCAGACGCGCGGAAGATGCTTTGGGGCCGAGTTTTTCCAGCGGATCGGTCATGACTTCGCAGAAGACGGGGCCTTCCTGTGCGAGAATTTCCGGGAGCCGCGCTTCCGCCTCCGCATTGTTCCGCAGAAGGTATGTGCGGAAGCCGTATGCCTCTGCGAGCTTGCGCATGTCGGGCAGATGCACGCCGGATTCGGGGGTCGAACCGACATAGTGTCCGCTGAAGAACGCGTTCTGCGTCAGCTTGATGGAGAGATAGCCGTTGTTGTTGTACATGAAAATCTTGACCGGATACGCGTTGCTCAGAATGGTCTGCAGTTCCTGGAGGTTCATCTGGATGCTGCCGTCTCCGGTGATGCAGATGATTTCGCGTCCGGGCGCCGCCGCGGCGGCGCCGATGGCGGCGGGA
Organism: uncultured bacterium; assembly: GCA_900549045.1. Lineage (GTDB taxonomy): Bacteria > Verrucomicrobiota > Lentisphaeria > Victivallales > UBA1829 > UBA1829. Next base: position 17,403 of record URNE01000001.1, read on the forward strand.
AGGTCGTAGCCCATCGAGGCGCAGGCGACGTTTGCGATGACGCGGTCGCCGTCGCGGACCGGCAGCGCCTGGAAGGTGCTTGTGTAGGCGGTCCCGTTTCCGGTGACGACGATGCTTTCCGGTTTCATGAACCGGGCGAGCAGTTCGGGGAAGGCGTAGGAACTGACGTAATCGGTGCGTTTGCGGTGTTCGGGCAGGACGGCGGGGTATTTGGCGCGCAGATTGCGGCAGAAGCCGAGCCATGCGGTTTTCTCCGGAATCGGCGCGGTTTCCACGGCGCGGAGAAAGTCTCCCGCATCGGCGTGAATTTTGAGGTCAACACGGAAAGTCGGTTTGGAAAGTTCGGCGGAATCGGCGTCGACCATGATCCGGTAAGCGGCGCGGGCGAGATTCCTGTAGTCGTATCCGATGACGCGCAGGTTCATGCGGGTTCCGAGAACGAGAAGGCAGTCCGCGTTCTGAAGAATGAAGTTCGCAGCTCTTGCGCCCATCACGCCGGGGCGTCCGAAGAACTGCGGAGAGTCGGAGGAGAGCAGGTCGATTCCGGAAATCGCGGTGAGTACGGGAATGTTCCAGCGTTCCGCGACTGAACGGAAGAGTTCGCGCGCTCCGGCGGAGATGACGCCCGAACCCGCGATGATGACGGGGCGTTCCGCCGTGCGGAGTTTTGCGAGCGCCGCAATGACGTCGGCCGGGTTGAGTTCCGGAAGCGGGTCCTCCGAGGAGTCGTACCCCGCGAGCGTTTCGGGTTCGATCTGCGCCGCCTGAACGTCAAGCGGAATGTCGAGCCAGACGGGACCGGGGCGTCCGGTCATGGCGAGGCAGCAGGCGCGTTCGAGGTGATAGCGAATTTCCTCCGGTTTTTTCACAGCGACGGCGTATTTCGTGATTGGGCGGACGATGTCGGTGATGTTGAGTTCCTGATCGCCGAGCTGACGCAGTTTGAGTTCCGGACAGGAGCTGATCATGGTTTCGGTTTTGATTTGTCCGGAGATGACGATCATCGGGATGGAATCAAGCCAGGCTCCGGCGACTCCGGTGATGGCGTTGGTTCCGCCGGGGCCGCTGGTGACGCTGACCGCGGCGGGGATTCCGGCGACGCGGGCGTATGCCTCCGCCGCGATCGCGCACGCCTGTTCATGCAGACAGCAGAGGCGGCTGATGCGCGGTTCCGCGCCGAGTGCATCGTTCAGGTGCATTGCTCCGCCGCCGGTAATGAAGAACGCCTGACGGAGCCCCCAGTCCGCCAAAGTCCGGAAGATGTAATCGCTCAGCCTCATCCGATGTTATTCTCCGATGATTTTTATGAGGACGCGCTTGATGCGGCATCCGTCGAATTCCGCGTAATAGATGCGTTCCCACGGGCCGAAATCAAGTTTGCCGTCGGTGACGGCGACGACGACTTCGCGTCCCATGACCTGACGTTTCAGGTGGGCGTCGCCGTTGTCCTCGCCGGTGCGGTTGTGGTTGTAACGGGAGAGCGGTTCGTGCGGGGCGAGCTGCTCGAGCCAGTTGTCGTAATCCTGAATCAGTCCGGATTCGTGGTCGTTGATGTAGACCGAAGCGGTGATGTGCATGGCGTTGCAGAGGAGGAGTCCCTCCTTGATGCCCGATTCGCGGAGCGCCGCGACGACTTCCTCGGTGACGTCGATGTAGGCGCGGCGGGATTTGACATTGAAAATCAGTTCTTTGCGGTAGGATTTCATGAGTGCGCCTTACCTGGTGGAGATGCCGGCAAGGATATGTGTGCCGTTCTGGAGCGGATGTGTGACTTCGATGAAATCCAGTTCGGTTTGCATGTCGGGAACCAGCTTCTGGACATAGAGCGTGCGGCTGGTTACGGGGTCGACCCATGCGATCCGCGCGGTCTGAGAGGTCCACGGCAGCGAGTAGTGGTAATCGCTGTTGCCGATGTCGCGTCCCATGAGCAGGTTGTATTCGCGGACGGAGCCGTCCGCCGCATGGAGAATGTAGCTCAGCCATTCGCCTTTGACGGGAAAGTCGGCGGCGTGGAGGAAGTAAAGCTCGCGCACCTTGCGCCCGACGGGGATGCGGATGGATTTGCGCGGTTCGCCCATCGTGAAGGTGATGATGTGTGCGCCGATCTTGAACGGAACGCCGAGGAAGGTGTTGAGCTCCCGGACGGGAACATACGCGCCGTCGAGGAGACCTTCTCCTGTTTCGTGGTTCGTTGCGAGCGGTTCGTGTCCTTCGGGACCGAGCGGGAGCGGAAGGGCGTCGGCGGCGTCGAACGGTTCTCCGGTCGGGGTGGCGGGGAGCGGCGGAAGCTCCGCAACCGGAATCTGCTTGCCGTCCCACGCGAACTTTTCGAGGATGCGGGAGGCGTGCGCGGGGAGCTTCAGAGACGTGTCGCCGGGAAGCGTGAAAGTCTGTTCGGAGTCGGACCAGTTGAAGACGCCGAGTTTGCCGTCCGCCCAGATCATAGAGGGGATTTCGTGCCAGTAGTCGAGGACGTAATAGCCTTTTGCGTTTTCGGAGGCGCGTTGGAATGCTGCGGCGACGAGGTTTTTGCGGTCGTGCGAGAGGAGCGGGAGTTTGTCGCTGGAGAGCACGGCGTTTCCGGTCATGGTGACGAAGTTCGCCCAGAGTTCCGCTTCGCTGTGCGTGAGCGTGGAGTGTTTGGCGCCGGAGGGGGAGACTTCCGCATCTTCCATGCCTTCGCCGCGGACGATGAGATAGTCGGGGTCGCACTGGTAGACTTTGCGGTGCAGGTGCGCGGAGGCCATGCAGCAGTGCGCGGATTTGCGGACGTCTTCAAACTTCGGGGAGATGTCGGGCCCGACGCGCATGCCGTCGACATGTCCGATGCAGGGGGCGAATTCGGCGGAGCAGCCGAGAATGTAGCAGTCGTCGCCCGCCTCTTCGCGGATGGCGGAGAGACAGCGGTGGAAACGTTCGTACGCGCTCATCGGAACCTTGCCGAGTCCGCTGAGCGTTCCGGCGCGGAGAAAGTCGATCTTGAGGTAGGTGATTCCAGCGTTGCGGAAGAAGCGGATGCAGCGGCGGAGATAATCGACGACTTCGTCGTTTGAGTAGTCGAAAATGACGCGTCCGGTCCAGGCGGGAACATAGGAGCCGTCTGGTTTGCGGAGGAACCAGTCGGGGTGATTCTTGAGAATCTGCGAATCCGCTTCCGCGAGGAACGGGGCGAGCCAGATGCCCGTTTCGAGTCCGCGGAGCGCCGCCTCCTTGACGATGGAGTCAAGTCCTTCGGGGAAGACTTCGGGGCTGATGTTCATCCAGTCGCCCCAGAGACTGTAGCCGTCGTCGATCTGGAGAAGGTTTGCGTTGGAGGTGAGCTTCTGGAGTTCATCGAGATTTTTGCGGATGGCGCGGTCGTTGAATTTGATCGCATAATAATCCCAGGAACCCCAGCCGCGCCAGGAGCGGAGATTGAGGCGGACCGCATGGAACTTTGCGAGGTAATCGGCGTAGGCGTCGAGCAGGGCGCGTTCGGAGGAGCCGCGCATGCAGAAGAGCTGTTCGAGCGGAACGGTTTCGCCGGACGCAAAGCGGTGACCGTCGCCGAAGAAACGGACGGTGACGTCGCCGTTGCGGAAGAGAAGTTCGCCGGAGAAGATGTGCCAGGAGGCGATTGCGATCAGAATGAAATCCTCTTTGGCGATGCGGACGAGCATCCAGTTTTTCGCGCAGATCGTGAGGCCGAATGTTTCCGGCGCGAAGATGCGCATCCAGGTTCCCATTGCGGGGGCGCCGGTCATGACGGCGGAGTCGGCTGTGAGCACCGCGCCGAGATCGATTCCGAGATCGATGCTCTCGAAACGGTCGGCGTCTCCGGTTCTGGTGATGTCGGAGGAAACGGCGCAGCCGTCCTGCTTCAGGGAGACGTTCCAGCCCTGCGGAATGGTGGTCCAGTTGAATTTCATATTCTCTCCATATTGTTTTGGTTTTTGCATATCCGAATGTATTCCGCGAGTTCTTCACGGCAGATTTCCGCGGCGGATTCCGTCCGGATTCGGCGGTACCAGTCTGCTGTGAGCGCGATGCTCCGGCGGAGGTCGAGCACGGTTTTCCAGCCGAGCTTTTCATGCGCCTTCGTGCTGTCGAGAACGAGCAGGCCGGCCTCATGCGGAGCGGCGTTTTCGGGAGTGTACTCGCTTTCCGCCGCGCCGTATTCTTCGACAAGGCAGTTGACGACTTCGCCGACGGTATGGACGGAATCGGGTCCGAAGTTCCAGCCGCCGGCGTAGTCCGCGGGGGAGTTCCGGAGGGCTTCGGCGAGCATGAGATAACCGCGCAGCGGTTCGAGCACGTGCTGCCACGGACGGACCGATCCGGGATTGCGCATCGGGGCGGGGCGTCCCTTCTCAAGCGCGCGGACGCAGTCCGGAATCAGGCGGTCCTTCGCCCAGTCTCCGCCGCCGATGACATTTCCTGCGCGAGCGGAAGCGACGGAGCGTCCGCCTTCCGGCGGGAGGAAGGAGCGGCGCCAGGAGGAGATGGCGATTTCACATGCGCCTTTGCTGGAAGAGTAGGGATCGTGTCCGCCCATCGGGTCGTCTTCGCGGCAGCCGCGCAATTGTTCGCGGTTTTCGTAACACTTGTCGGTTGTGATGAAGACCCCCGCGCGCGCGGAGGGGGTTCGCCGGAATGCTTCGAGCACATGAATCGTGCCCATGACGTTGGTTTCGTAGGTTTCGACCGGCTTTTCGTAGGAGAGCCGGACGAGCGGCTGGGCGGCGAGGTGGAAGACGATTTCCGGCTGGAATTCATCGAAGACGCGGTTCAGATGCGCCGCGTCGCGGATATCTCCCCGGATGTCGCGCATGTCTGCGGAGAGTCCGGAGAGAACGAAGTTGTCGCGCTCGTTTTCCGGGTCGAGCGCATATCCGGCAATCTCCGCGCCGAGTTCGCGGAGCCAGAGGCAGAGCCATGAACCCTTGAATCCGGTGTGTCCGGTGACGAGAACGCGTTTGCCGCGGTAGAAGCCGTTGAAGAGGTCGAACATGATCAGTCGCTCCAGCATTTCCACGGGGGATTGCCGGAATTCCACATCTCGTTGAGTTCGGAATTGTCGCGGAGGGTGTCCATGGGTTTCCAGAATCCCGTGTGCTTGTAGATGGACATTTTGCCGTCGAGCGCGAGACGTTCCATCGGGGCGCGTTCGAAAACGGTGGCGTCGCCGTCCTTGATGTAGTCGAAGATCCGCGGCTCGCAGACGAAATATCCGGCGTTGATCCAGTTTCCGTCGCCGTCGTTTTTCTCGAAGAAGGATTCGACGCGGTTGGTTTCGTCGTTGATTTTGAGCACGCCGAATTTGTTGCGCGGGTTGGTTCCGAGGACGGTGAGCCAGGAGCCGGAGCGTTCGTGGAAGGCGATTTCATCGGAGATGTCTGCGTCGGTCACGCCGTCGCCGTAGGTGAGCAGGAAACGCTCGTCGCCGATGTACTTGCGGACGCGCCGGATGCGTCCGCCGGTCATGGTGTGCAGTCCGGTGTCGACCATGGTGACGCGCCAGTCTTCGCAGTGGTTGTCGAGAATTTCGATGCTGTTGTCCGCGAGGTTGACGGTCATGTCGCAGTTGTGGCGGAAATAGTTGGAGAAGTATTCCTTGATGACGTACTGTTTGTATCCGCAGCAGATGATGAAATCTTTGATTCCGTAGTGCTCGTACGTTTTCATGATGTGCCATATGATCGGTTTTCCGCCGATTTCGACCATCGGTTTCGGAATCAGGTGGGAGGTTTCGCTGAGACGCGTTCCGAAGCCTCCGGCAAGGATGACAGCTTTCATTTTTCACCTCGTTTTGTTTTGGATGAATGCGCGGATTTCAGAAGCCATGAATGCAAGTTTTTCCGCGCTCATGCCCGGATAGACGCCGATCCAGAATGTGCTGTTCATGATGAAATCGGTCTGAGGAAGCGCGCCGATGACGCGATATTGAATTTCCGGGTCGTCGACGACCGCCGGATGTTTCAGCAGGTTTCCCGCGAAGAGATTGCGCGTCTGGATTTTTCGTGATTCCAGATGGCTGACGAGTTCGTTGCGCGTGAATCCGGCGTCCGGCTGAACGGAGATCAGGAAGCCGAACCAGCTCGGGTTCGAGCCGGGCAGCGGTTCGGGGAGAATCAGCCCCGGCGTGCCGTCGAGAGCTTCGCGCAGATGCGCCCAGTTGCCGCGGCGTGCGGCGGTGACGAAGTCGAGCTTTTCGAGCTGGGCGCAGCCGATTGCCGCCTGTAGATCGGTCGGCTTGAGATTGTATCCGAAATGGGAGTAGACATATTTGTGGTCGTACCCGGCGGGCAGACCGCCGAACTGCTTTGTGAAGCGGTGACCGCAGGAGTTGTCCACGCCGCCCGGACAGTGACAGTCGCGTCCCCAGTCGCGGAAGGAGTTTACGAGACGGCGGAGGAGCGGATTGTTTGTGCAGACGGCCCCGCCTTCGCCCATGGTGAGGTGGTGCGGCGGATAGAAACTGGAGGTCCCGAGGTCGCCGATGGTTCCGGTTTTACGCATGATTCCGTCAATTTCGACTTCGGAGCCGAGCGCGTCGCAATTGTCTTCCACGAGCCAGAGGTTGTGGCGTTCGCAGAACTGTTTGACTTTGACGATGTCGAACGGGTTGCCGAGGGAGTGGGCGATCATCACGGCTTTGGTTTTTTCCGAGTACGCTGTTTCGAGCCGGCCGACGTCGATGTTGTATTGCGGAACGGTGACGTCGACGAACACCGGAACCGCGCCGAACTGGATGATCGGAGCGACGGTTGTCGGGAATCCGGCGGCTACGGTGATGACTTCGTCGCCGCGGCGGATTCTGCGTTCGCCGAGTTCATGGGCGGTAAGCGCGGAGAAGGCGAGCAGGTTTGCGGAGGAGCCGGAGTTGCAGACGGAGCAGAATTTCACGCCGAGTTTCTTCGCGAAATTTTCTTCGAACCGTGCTGCCCAGGGGCCGGCGGTGAGCCAGAAATCAAGAGCGGAATCAACGAGGTTCACGACCTCTTTTTCATCGAAGAAGCGTCCGCCGTAATTGATCCGGGTTTCGCCCGGAATGAAAGGTGCGGTTCCGCCGAAGCGGAGTTTTGCATATTCGCGGACGGAGTCCAGAATGTTCTGTTTC
>URNE01000002.1 GCA_900549045.1 uncultured bacterium
AACAGGGGATATTGTACTATCATGAAAATGGAAAAGAGCAAGGCTCAACTCGATTTCGTCTGCGCGGAACCCGGCTGCGATGCAGTCGTCAAATTCGACCTGACAGATGTTGCAAAAGAAGATTTTCAGACACTGTGTCCGAAATGCCACAAACCCTATCAGTTCGATACGGAGCTGCGCGGAAAACTGATGAAACTCCACGATCTCGTGCTCGCTCTGCGTCATGCGGAGCCGATTCTCGGCGACTGCTGCGTGGCCGTAGCCGTTCCCGGCGGAGAGGTCAAAATCCCGTACGCGCTTCTGCTCACACGTCTCAACACCATGATCTCGTTGAATGTCGGAGATAAGAAAATTGATTTCCATCTCCGCATTGAACCGACCTCTTCCGATACATTCAGATGAAAGGACTTCTGATAAAATGGCTATGACCCAGGAACAAATCGTCAAGGAACTTCAGGACGCCGGAGCTCTGCTCACGGGTCACTTCAAACTCCGCAGCGGCAAACACAGCAACCGCTTTTTCCAGTGCGCTCTTGTATTCGTCGACCCCGCACGCGGCGAACGTCTCTGCTCCGAACTCGCCCGCCGCATGACGGAGCGGGGAATTCAGGCGGACACCGTCATCTCCCCCGCCGTCGGCGGTCTCTTCGTCGGTCAGGAAGTCGCCCGTGCGCTTAAACTCAAATCCATATTCGCCGACAAAGTCAACGATGAGCTCGTTCTCAAACGCGGCTTCTCGATCAAGCCGGGCGAACGCGTGATTGTCGCGGAAGACGTCGTGACCGAAGGCGGACGCGTCAAGCAGACCATCGAGCTTGTGAAGAAACTCGGCGGCATTCCGGTTGCAGTCTCCATCATCACCGACCGCAGCGGCGGCAAAGCCGATTTCGGGATTCCGCTGTTCAGCCTGCTCCAGCTCAGCCTTCCGACCTATCTTCCGGAGGAGTGTCCGCTCTGCAAAGACAATGTCCCGCTTTCGACCCCCGGTTCCGGCGCGGGCGCCAAAGCCTGAGAAAGAACGTAATCCATGCTTACCAATATTCTGAAAGCCATTTTCGGCAGCAAGTCCGCGCGTGACGTCAAGCGCATGACGCCGCTCGTCAACCGCATCAACAAACTCGAAGAAGAGTATCAGAAGCTGACCGACGATCAGCTGAAAGCGAAAACGCAGGAGTTCAAAGACCGCCTCGCAAACGGCGAAACCCTTGACGACATTCTCTGCGAAGCCTTCGCGACCGTCAAGAACGCCTGCCGCCGCCTCTGCGGAACCACCGCGGTCGTCTGCGACCATGAGCTCACCTGGGACATGATCCCGTTCAATGTCCAGATCATCGGCGGCATTGCGCTCCACAAAAAGAAAATCGCGGAAATGGCGACCGGCGAAGGCAAAACCCTCGTCGCCACCATGCCGCTTTACCTCAATGCGCTTACCGGCAAGAACTGCCAGCTCGTCACGGTCAACGACTACCTCGCCAAGCGCGACTCCGAATGGATGGGACTCGTCTACAAGTACCTCGGGCTTACGGTCGGCTGCATTCAGAACGAGATGAACCCGGAAGAACGCCGCGCGCAGTACGCGTGCGACATCACCTACGGAACCAACAGCGAATTCGGTTTCGACTATCTGCGCGACATGGGCATGGCCTCCAGCAAGGAACAGCTCGTTCAGCGCGACCACTATTTCGCCATCATCGACGAAGTCGACTCGATCCTCATCGACGAAGCCAGAACTCCGCTGATCATTTCCGGTCCTGTCGCGAACTCCACGCATCAGTTCGATTCTCTCAAACCCGCCATCGCGGACCTCTACAACCGTCAGAACCTGCTCTGCGCCCGCCTTGTTCAGGAGGCGAAGACCGTGCTCGACAACGAGAACTCCACCGACGAACAGCAGGAAGAGGCGATCACGAAGCTGCTTCAGGTCAAAATGGGCATGCCGCAGCATAAAAAACTGCTCCGCGTTCTTGAAGATCCCGAGATCCTCAAGCGCGTGGAAAAGGCGGAACTCATGGCGCGCAGCGAACAGAACCGCGGTCTTCTTCAGGAAATTCAGAGCGATCTGTTCTTCTCCATGGAAGAGCGCAACCATGAAGCCGACCTCACGGAAAAAGGACGCTCGCTGATTTCGGGCGACGACCCGAACGCGTTCGTTCTGCCCGACCTTCTCGAATCCCTGCACGACATCGACGTCGATCCCAAGTTTTCCGATGCGGAAAAGATTCAGAAAAAACAGGAATTCCAGGAGCAGTTCGCCCTCAAGAGCGAAAAACTCCACGATATTTCCCAGCTTCTCCGCGCATACTGCCTCTATGAAAAAGACGTGCATTATGTGGTTCAGGACGGCAAAGTCCTCATCGTCGACGAGCACACCGGACGAATCCTTCCCGGACGCCGCTTCAGCGAAGGTCTTCACCAGGCGCTCGAAGCGAAGGAAAACGTCACAATTGAGGAAGAAACGCAGACCTTTGCGACGATCACCATTCAGAACTACTTCCGTCTCTACGAAAAGCTCGCCGGCATGACCGGTACCGCGGAGACGGAAGCAAGCGAATTCCATCAGATCTACAAGCTCGACGTCATGGTTATTCCGACCAACAAGCCGTGCCGCCGCGTGGATTACAACGACTGTGTCTACAAGACCAAACGCGAAAAATTCAACGCCATTCTCAAAGAGGTTGAGGCACATTACAAGACGGGTCAGCCGGTTCTGCTCGGCACGATTTCAGTGGAAGACTCCGAAATTCTCAGCCGCATGCTCAAGATGCGCAACATTCCGCACAATGTGCTGAATGCGAAAAACCATGCGCGCGAATCGGAAATCGTTGCGCGCGCGGGCGAAAAGTTCGCGGTGACCGTCGCCACGAACATGGCGGGACGAGGCACGGACATCAAGCTCGCCCCCGGCGTTGCGGAACTCGGCGGTCTTTATGTGATCGGCAGCTCGCGTCACGATTCCCGCCGAATCGACCGTCAGCTTCGCGGTCGAAGCGCGCGTCAGGGCGACCCCGGCGCCTCCCGCTTCTATGTTTCGCTGGAAGACAACCTCATGCGCATCTTCGGTTCCGACCGCATCGTGAAGATCATGGAGCGTTTCGGTCTGGAAGAGGGCGAGGAGCTTCAGCATCCGTGGCTCAACAAGTCGATCGAAACCGCTCAGCGCCGCGTGGAGCAGCACTACTTCTCCATCCGCAAACGCACGCTCGAATACGACGACGTCATGAACAAACAGCGCGAAGTCATCTACGGAATCCGCAAGGAGATTCTGCTGAACGACTCGTCGCGCGACTTCATCTTCGATACCGTCGAGGACGAGGTGGAGCGCCGCATCCAGGTCGCCGTCAGCCTCTGCGACTCCGAGTCGAAAGAGACGATCAGCCGCGGCAATCTGCTCGGCTGGCTCAACACCACGTTCCCGATCGGATTCAACGACGACATCTTCTTCTTCAAAGCGGACAAGACGCCGGACGTCGCGGCGATCAAGAAGGCGATCGTCGACCGCATCATCGAAATGTACAAGGTCAAAGAGACGTATGAGGATCCGGAAGGGCTGAAGTGGCTCGAGCGCCACATCATTCTTGATGCGATCGACCGTCTCTGGCAGGAACACCTCCGCGCAATGGACCAGCTCCGTGCCGGAATCGGTCTCCGCGCCTATGCGCAGAAGGACCCGCTGGTTGAATACAAGCAGGAAGCCTTCAAGATGTTCGACGAGCTGATCCAGGCCATCGACCAGGAAATTCTCTCGAACATGTTCCGCTCCGCAACAAGTCTTGCCGCGTTCGAACAGCTGTTCGCGAATCTTCCGCAGAACCTCGTTTCCGGCGGTCTCGGTCCGGTGGAGGACATTTCCGCCGATCCGGAGAATCCGGAGGAGGACCAGGAGACGCGCGACATTCAGATTACGTTCCATCGCGAGACTCCGAAAGTCGGACGCAATGAGCCGTGTCCCTGCGGTTCCGGCAAAAAATTCAAAAACTGCTGCGGAAAATAAAAATTTCATGTTCCGCATATAAACGGACCGCCCCGGAACTTCCTCGCTGGAAATTCCGGGGCGGCTTCTTTCTGTCCGGAGCGCGGATGCTCCTTACACGGCGGAAACTAGCTCGAAACGGACTGCTTTTTCGCTTGCGATGCCGTTCAGCGCGGCGGAGATCTCCGAGAGCTGTTCACTGACCGTGTTCAGGGTCGCCGCGATTGCGGGAAGACCGGCTGAATCAAGCGCGTTCTGAACGGCGGCGGTGATATTGGCTTCGGTTCCGCTGTTTCCGGAAACGTCGGCGGAACCGGAGGCGTCGAGTCCGTTCACCGCGTTTTCGCACTCCTGCAGCGCCTCTTCAAACGGAGTCGTATCGAGTTCTAGTGTGAGAGAAGCGAAATCGCTCATCGTTCACCCCGCAGGCCCGCGATGCCTTCGAGCGCGGCAAGGAAGTGTTCCGATTCCGTACCGCCGGAAACTGCGGGACGGTCATATTCCGATGAAAGTTTCAGAATCTTTTTCCCCGCCGCGGCGGCATCGAGCGGAAAGGCGTTGAGAAAAGCTGCCGCGTCTTTGGCGGAAAGGCGCGGTTCAACGACGCCGTGCTGGAGTGCGAGAACGAGTTTGTCCCATGTTCCGATCAGCGGAAAGCGCGCGCGGATTTCCGGAAGGAGCGCGGTCACTTTCAGATTGTGTCCTGAGCGCAGATGCAGCGTATGTGTCCGGAGGGGCGGGCGGCGGATGAGTTCCTCTTTTGTGCTGAAGTTCATGCTTGCGCTCCCGAGTTTTCAACGGAGGGAAGGGCGGCGCCGCCGGCGGACTGAATGGTGATGACGGCGGTCGGCTGGGCGCTGTCGAGCGCGGCTTCTTCGGGCGTGTAGGAGGCAAACCACGCGTTTGTGTATCTGACCTCCCGTTTTGAAGTGGCCCCGCGGAAAACGACGGTTCCTTTTTTGCCGATGATTGCAAGAATGCGCGCTTCCAGTTCGGGGTCGTCGGGAACGGTGAGCTGTCCGTCGGTGATTTCCACAAGACCGCCGGGTTCAAACTCTTTTGCGGAGCGGGAGCGGTCGGTCGTGACGTCGATTTTTGAAACGAGGCGGATGCCCGGGCGTTTTTTGGCTTTGCAGTTGAATACGATTTCCGGATCCTGCGTGCAGGAGACCGTGATGGTGTAACCGCTTGGTTCGGCTGCCATAAATTCCTCCTTTTCGGTTGGTTTCTTTCCTTTTTCCCGTGTCAACCGGATCTTTTTGTAATTTTTGAAGAAACGGATATGTTTTTCGGAGAAGCGGACATTTGATTTTTCCGGTTTCGGTGTATGTTAAGGAAAAAACTTTTTCAGAAAAAAGGAATATGCCATGTACCCGTTTGAACTCATTTCCGAATTTCCGTGCGGCGATATGACCGCCGTGTACCTGCGGAACGGCGAGACCGTCGGTTTCCTGATCGTTCCGACCGCGATGCGCGCGATGATCCCGCCGCATCAGGGGCTGCTCAACGACAGGCCGGCGGCGAGAGCTTATACAAAAGCGTGCGGAAGCAAAATAAATTCCATCAGCCTGGAGCCGCTTCTCTGCATCAAGCTCCGCGACGACGCGACGGGCGGAAGCGGCGACTGCAGTTCGCTCAAGGCGCAGGAAATCATGGAGACTTTGAAGTTCGCCGGACAGACCCGTGAGGGAAACGTGATCCGCACGCTTCTCCGTTCGGAAGAGGGACTCGAACTCACGCATGTCCTGACTGTTCCGGAAAACGGTCATTTCTTTGAGGTTCACGCGGAATTCCGGAACGGTTCCGCAAAAGCGGTGACGCTCGAATTGATCGAAAGCTTCAACCTCGGGCTTCTCTCGCCCTTCCAGCGGGATGAGGGGAGCGGCAAGTACCGCATTCACCGTTTCCGCTCGTTCTGGAGCGCGGAAGGGCGGCCGGATGCGCAGTCCGCGGAATCGCTCGGGCTGGAGGCTTCCTGGAGCCGTTTCGCGGCGCGGAATCTCCGGTTCGGACAGAACAGCACGAAGGTCGTCAAGGAGTTCTTCCCCTCGATTGCATTTGAAGATACGGAGTTCGGCGTTGTCTGGGCGGCACAGGCCGGCGCGCTCGGACCGTGGCAGATTGAACTCTTCCGCAGAAGCGATTTTCTGAATGTTTCCGGCGGGTATCCGGATGACGAGTTCTGCGGCTGGAACCGCAGGGTGGAATCAGGGGAAACCTTCCGTTCCATGCCGTGCGCCGTGACCTGCGTGCGCGGCAGTGTGGAAGACGCCATGCTGCGTCTGACGGAGCGTCCGCTGTGTCTGGCGGAAACGCATCCGGAGGCGGAGAAGGATTATCCGGTTCTCTTCAATGAATTCTGCACAACGTGGTGCAAGCCTTATCCTGAGAATTTGAACGCCGAAATTGAGCGTGTGAAGGGACTCGGTCTGCGCTATTTCGTGCTTGACGACGGCTGGTTCACTGCGCTCGGCGACTGGGATTCGATCCGGACGGAGCGCTACCCCGGCGGATTCGGCGCGTTCATCGAGTCCATCCGCCGCGCCGGAATGATTCCCGGTCTCTGGTTCGAAATGGAACATTGCCGGAGAGATTCCGCGCTCTTCAGGGAACATCCGGAGTACATGCTCACGCTAGGGGGCGAACCTGTTTCGGCGACCGGGCGTTTCATTCTCGATTTCCGCAGGCCGGCGGTCTGGGAATATATGGACCGCACCATGTGCAAGGTCGTCCGCGAGTACGGGATCGGCTACATCAAGATGGATTACAACTCGTCGTTCAAGCGTGCGGACGCCGCGAACGGTTCGCCCGCATATGCAACTGCGGAGTACACGGAGAGCGTCCGCGCCTATTTCCGCCACCTGAAAGAACTGTTTCCCGAACTGGTTCTGGAACTGTGCGCTTCGGGCGGACACCGGTTGAGTCCGGACTGGATGAGCGTCGGGAATATGGCGAGCTTCTCGGATGCGCACGAGTCGCTCGGGATTCCGCTGATCGGAGCGAACACCGCGCTTCAGATTCCCATGTCGCGGAACCAGATCTGGGCGACGGTGCGGGAGTATCACTCGCCGGAATATCTCTGTTATCTGCTGGCTTCCGGCTTTCTCGGGAGGCTCTGCCTTTCGGGCGAACCCTCGAAGCTGACGGAAGAGAACTTCGCGGTCGTCCGGGAGGGCGTCCGGTTCTATCAGAACCACGTGCGTCCGTTTGTGGATCGCGGTTCCCTGCGGATTGCGCGCCGTCTGCAGAGCGAATCTTACGAGCAGCCGCTCGGCTGGCAGGCGGTCGCCCGTACGGCGGAGGAGGGCGGACTTTATGTGATTCACGCGTTCGGGAATACGCCGTCATCCGTCGAGCTCCCGTGCATCGGGGCGTTGGAGGCTGTGTACAAGCCCGAATCCGTTGTGGTTGAAGTCCGGGAGGGCGGACTTTTTGTGAGCGGGCTGACCGACTTCTGCGGTCTTGCTGTCGTCACGAAAGTCTGATCAGTGTTTCCGTTTGGCAAGCCGTTCGGCAAGCGGCTTGCCGAGGATGATCAGAGTCACCGCCGAGATGATGAGCAGAATTCCGATGCACAGGCGGAGCGTCAGCGGTTCCCCGAAGAGAAGAACGCTGAAGAACACCGCGGTTGCCGGTTCCAGCGCACCGAGAATCGCGGTCGGCGTCGGTCCGACGTACCGCACCGCGAGCGCGATAAACAGGAACGAAAGGTAGGTTGGCAGGAGTGCGAGCATGACGACATTCCCGAATGCGAACCAGGACGGGATCGTCTGCAGATCGATCCCGCATCGGAGTCGGAGAAAAAAGACGGGCACTCCGAACAGAAGCACGTAGAAGGTCAGCGGCATTCCGGGAACTTCGCGGAGCTTCGTCTGTTTCACCGCGACCATGTAGACTGCGTAGGTGAGAGCCGAGAGCAGAACGAAAACAACGCCTTTCGTGCTCAGCGTCGCGCCATCCTCGCCCTTGTAGAGCAGAGCGATTCCCGTGAGCGCAAGCACGATGCTGAAGATTGTCGCCGGAGTGACTTTTTCATGGAAACAGACCGCCATAATCACCGCGACCATGACGGGATAGACGAAGAGAATGGTTGATGCAATTCCCGCGCCCATGTAGTTGTATGAGAGAAACAGAAACAGCGAGGAAAAGCCGGTCAGCAGTCCGCCGGCGAAGAGCAGAAGCAGCATTTTCCCGCTGACGGCGAACGGTGTTTTCCGGATGAGCATCGTGATTCCAAGCATCGCGACCGCGAGCGCATAGCGGTAGAAGAGGACGGAATCCGCGGTGAGACCTTCTTTGTAGAGGGGCAGGGCGAACAGCGGATTCATGCCGTAGGTTGCCGCGGCGACCGCTCCGTAAATCAGACCTTTGAATTTGTCGTTCATGATGTTTCCTTTGAAGGAGGGAATATATCATGGAAAGAGGGAAAATCAAGCTTTTTCCCCGCGGACGCTTTTCCGCTTGCAGTCGAGCGCGTGAAGGTCGTCGAGCAGTGTGTAATAACTGCGGCTGCCCGGATCTTTCCGGAAGAGAAAATGGAAAAATGCCGCCGTTTTTCCGCAAAAATCCTTTATGACGCACCACAGGAACAGCGGGACGGAATTTTTCCGGATTCCGTATTTCCGCAGCATCCTGTGCGGATGCAGATAGATGTTCAGCCGTTTCTTGAACCATGACACGGAGATTTTTTCCGGCTTGTTCATCAGCTGTTCGTATGGGTCTTTGGTGAGTCTGTGCGCAGCGCTTCCGAGAGCGTGGATGAGCGCCGCCGCTTCGGGATCCTCCGCTTCGGGCGGGAGCATCCCGGCGGGGAAAAACTCCATCCACGCTCCGAGGAACAGATCGGGGGAGAAAACATCATGCCGCGTGGCAAGCTCCCGGACTTTCCCCCAGTCGGCCGTCTCTTTCTGAAGCAGGAAGCCCGCGTCCGGAAGAAGTTTCCAGGGCGGAACATGACGGAAATCGATGCTCGTTGCATGCGCGATGAGCAGAAGCAGATTCCATTCGGGCGGGAGCAGGTAAATTCCGGATTCGTCTTTTTTCAGATTCTCCCAGAGCTGCCGCGGTGTGAGATTGGAGACGTTCGGCAGTGTCCAATGCGGTTCCAGAGCGAGCCCATGACGGTAGAGCGGTTCAAAATGGTGTTCGCCGGGATTGGAATCGCGGTACTGACCGTAAGGTTTCCAGCCGTTCGCTTCCAGAAGAAGACGCGCGCGCTGAATGTCGTCCGGATGAAACAGGATATCCCAGTCGACGTGCGGACGGAGCGCGGAATCGGGGTAAAGCCGGAATGCCAGATCGAGTCCTTTTATCGGCGCAAAACGGATACGCTCTTTTGCCAGAAGATCAAAAAGCCGTTTCCGTTCCGCCAGTTCCAGCATGGCGCGTGCGGCGGCTGCACGGTACAGCTTTCCGAATTCCTGCGCGTACGGTTCGGGAAGCTCTTTGTAAAGTCTGCGGTAAAACAGCGTGCCGAGTTTGCGCTGCCGCGCCAGACGGCAGAGTTCTTCCCGCTCTTCGACAGAAAAGGTTTTCCAAAGAGTGTCGCTTCCGCCGAAAACGAGCGAGCCGAGCAGAGTGTAGAATTGCGTTTCGTTCATTTTTCCTCTTTCGGCAGACGGAAGAACAGACGGCAGAGCGGGGTGCGGAAACGGATCGCGCCGTCCGGGCTCCGGTGTGCGGCCGTGACGCCGAACCGGCTGTAGCCGACCGTCTTCGCGAACAGGGTGCGGCGGAGTTCAAAACGCCAGAAGAGCAATGGCTCCAGACGGGTGGACAGACGCAGAAGCGCGGCGCGGATGCGGCGCCCGCGCTGATGTTTCCGGAAGTCCTTCATGCCTTGCGTTCCGGAATGAAAGCTGCGCGGGGCTCCGTCAAACGACGCGGCGGCGGCGACGCGCCGGAAGGGCTGTTCCGGTGTGAGCGGCTGCGGATCCGGAGCGGAATTGTTGTCGCCCTGCGTGGTGATGCGCGTACCGTCGATGCGGATGACACGATGCACATAGGGGCGTTCCGCTTCGATCGCGACAATATCGCCCGGGCGGAGCTCCGCGAACGGAACCGCTTCAAGCTGAAGCGTGTCGCCCGGGGTGAAAACTCCCCGCATGCTGTCTCCCTTGTAGAAAACCATCGGTCAGTCGCCGGAGAGCAGCGCCTTTTCGCGCAGAATATCGAGAAACTTCGCGACGTCCTGACTTGCCTGTTTTTCGGAAGCGTCCGGAAATTCGGCGAGGAGGGCGCGGACGGCGTCGGCTCCGGTTCCTCCTTTTGCGAGAACATTCCAGACGATGACGCCGGTTCTGTTGAGGGAAATCGCCTTGTTGCGGTCGGGGTCGAACACGATTCCGGTTCCGTCAAATTCTTCGCGCATCATGGCAAAGGGATTGAGTTTCATAGATAATCCTTCAGGGTTTGGGTGAGGTCCGCATCGAGATGTGCAAACATTCCGGCCGGCGGAAAGTGTCCGGAAAGCCGGGAGGCGACGCTGCGGACGGTTTCCAGCATCCGTTTCTGTTCCGGTTCCGGAAGCAGATTCGTCATGTAGGAGGTGAACAGAGTGCAGGCGCTGAGTATATTCATAAAATACTGCCATTCTGGAATCGGGCGGATGTTTTCCTTGACGGGGTCGCGCCCGATTGCGAAAATGCGGTTGAGAACGATGCGTTTTGAGAATGGAAAATATTCGCCCTCAACGGATTCGCTGCAGCGGCTCCAGGTCGGGAGCGGGTGTGCGGCGATTTCATGATCGCCGTATTCGAGCAGAACCATGTCGTCGGCGGGGGCATTGCCTCCGGCTTCACGCCAGCGGCGCGCGGTGGTGGATTTGCCGACTCCGCCCTGTCCGCAGAAGAGAAGTCCGCCTTTCGGTG
Source organism: uncultured bacterium (assembly GCA_900549045.1). Classification (GTDB taxonomy): domain Bacteria; phylum Verrucomicrobiota; class Lentisphaeria; order Victivallales; family UBA1829; genus UBA1829. Next base: position 10,840 of record URNE01000002.1, read on the forward strand.
TGTCGAGCAGAACTCCGTGGACGGGGATGATGTTTGCACCGCGCAGCATGGCGGAAGCGAAGGCGGCGGAGAGTCCCATGCTCCAGGAGGCGACAAGACTGCGGAGGCTGGTTGTCAATAATTCTTTTTTATAAATAGTTATATGGAAAACGAGGGAATCTCTGTCGAACGCGAGTTCTCCGTTTTCCCAGCGTTTGAGGAGCGTTGCATTTTCGGGAACGCTGTTGGAGAAAATGAGATTCGGAGATGCGCTCTCCGGTCCGGAAAGAGGTATTCCGGTAAAAGAACTCATCCGTTCCGGTTGGAACGGATGATCTTCAGTGGAATCCCGGAGAATAATCCGGTCTTCCAGGGGTTGCAAAATGAAATTCTGCATAAAGAATCCTGAAGGAGCAATCAGGGTGTTCCACCCGGGATAGGGTCGGTGACTCCTCCATCTCCGGTGAAGACGGTTGTATCGAGTTCTTCCGCCGCGGGGGCTTCGTATTTATTTTTTTCCATGGTTTGTATCCTTTCGGAGTTATGAGCCGCCCGGCGTTGAAACCGGGCGGCACGTTTGTTACGCGAGCTTGCCGATGAGCAGCGACTTCTGGTCGTCGCCGAGACCGAGCTTGACGCCCAGTTCGGAGTTGCACCATGCGCCTGCCGCGGCATCCCAGGATGCGGCGTATTCCGAACCGTTCAGGAAGAACGAGACGGAGCCCGCTTTATCCCAGCCGGCGATCATCGAATCTTTCGCGCCGTTGATGGCGGTCCAGTCGGAGCTGTTGTCCCAGCCGTCGAGTCCGAAGGCGAGTGCGTCGCCCTCGAAGCTGTTGAGTCCGGCGTTGATGTTCAGTTCCGTTCCGAAACAGAAGTTCCATTCGCTGACGTTCGAGACGTCGAGTCTGACGCTCGTGAAGGTCATGTTTGTTCCCTCGGAGAAGTTGAGGGTCTTGAACATGATCAGCTCGGCGTTGAAGTCGCCCTGGAAGTTTGCAAATTCAACGATGCGGTCGCCGGAGACATAGGTCTGTTCTCCATAGCCGCTTGCTGTCTTGTAGAATCCTCCCGCGTTGCTGTCGCCGATGAGCTTGCCGGTGAAGTTCAGTTTGCTGCCTTCGCCGGTGACCTTGACGTTGATGTCGCCGTAGATGCGTCCCGTTCCGCGGGAGCCCGCGGTGACATGTTCATTGAACGTGATCTCATTGGTCGCATTGATCGTCAGGTTGATGTCGCCGATGAGTTTGGTCTGAGCCGAGAACTCGTTGTCCAGATAGGCGAAGTTGCCGCCATAGACACGGGCGTCGAATGTTCCGCCGTTGATCGTCATGTTGACATTTCCGACCAGAACCGCTTCGTCGAACGGGTTCTGCGCGTAGAAGTACATGCCGCCGGCAATCTGTTTTTCGAAGTTGCCGCCGTTGATCGTCAGAGTGACGTTGCCGTTGCGGCGGATGGAGCCGCTGATCTGACTGTCGGCTCCGATGAGGTTCGACTTGAACGTTCCGCTGTTGACCGTGACATTGGTGTCGCCGTCGACAGTGCGGCGGTTGTCGACGCCGTCGTTGACTCTGGTTCCGGCTGTGATGACGCCCGTGTAGGTTGCATCGCCTTCGAGAACCGTCTTCACCGCTTCGAGCGCGGTCTTGCTTATCGTTCCGTCCACGATGTGGATGAGGAGCGGGTTGACCGCTTTCGCCTCTTCGACTGTTCCGAACGCGTTGGTGCCGATGGTGTAGGTGTTGCCGTTGTAGTCAACGGTTTCGCCCTGACCCTTGCCGGCCCAGCCGCTGCTGACGTAGACTTCGGCGGAGAGGTTTTCCGTCAGGTACAGCGTGTTGCCGTCGTATCTGAGGTAGCCCTTGTACTTGTCGTAGAAGTCCTGACCGACGATGCTGATGACGGCGGTTTCGTCGAGCGTGGTGTTGTTGACCACAACGAGCGCGTGTTCCTTGTTGTCGAATCCGGTCATGTCGATCGTGATCGAGCTGGAGGTCGCGTCGAAGCTGCCCATCTTCAGGGAGGCGTTCCAGTTCAGGTTGAAGTCGTTCCTGTTGATGAAGGTTCCGACATCAAGAGAGGAGCCGGAGCCGACGGAGATCGAACCGGTGTTCGTGAAGTTTCCGCCAACCGTCAGCGTGGAGTCGTTCTGCATTGAGAGGTTTCCATTGAGAATGAAATCTTTCGCCGCAGACATTTTACTCGTGGAGAGAGTCGTGTCGGAGAATGTTTTCAGTTCAATGTTCCAGTCTGCCGCGACCGTGGAGTTTTCGACGTTGAAGGAGAAGATTCCGTCGTCGCCGTTCTGCGCATCCTGTCCGAGAACGATGGAGTTCTTGGCATGGACATCCGCTTTGTTCTTTACGTTGAAGGTAAAGTCGCAGCTTGCATTTTCGGCGGTCGCTTCCTGGATGTGTCCGACATCCAGCTTGGCGTTGTCGACATTCAGGATGGAGCCCGGAGCCTGGAAGTTGAGGAACGAGTGCATGATGTTCGTGACAACCGCCTTGTCCGTGATGTTCACGAATGCGGGACCGCGGACTTTGGAGCTGTTCGGAGCATAACCGACGGTGAATGCGGCGCCGTTCAGATTCAGGGTCGCTTCGGAATCGAAGTCCGTGCCGTTTTTGCCAATGACGTTCATCATTCCGCGGACCACGTATCCGCCGCCTCCGTTGCCGTTTCCGGTGAGCGAACCGCCCTTGGAAGCGTCGATGTTGATCAGCGTGCCTTCTTTGACGTTCAGAGTTTTGGCAATGACTTTTCCGTTGACATTCAGCGTGATCAGGTGATCCGGAGTCTGCGCGGTTCCGTCGGCGTTCAGTTTTATCTGTTTGCCGGCTTCCGTGCTTCCGGTCTGCCAGTCTTTCTGAGCCGCGCGAACTTGGAGCCAGTCGTACTGCTGATTGCCTTCGAGGGTGATGGTGTAGTCGGCATCAATCGTTGCTTCATCGGCAACGCCGTACTCGAAGGTTGAGTCTTTGCTGAGAACCGCATAATCATCGCCCGCGGCCGTACTGCGGATCACAACATTTTTCCCGCCGATGAAGCGATGGATGGCTGAGGTCGCATTGCCGTCCGTGAAGTCGCCCGCGCCGATTTCCACTTCGGTGGTGACGTTTTCCTCGAACTGCGCCCAGAGGGCGGTTCCGTTGTCGAATGCGTTGACTCCTTTGTAGAAGTCGGTTCCGGCCTCGGTTACGGCATCGCCGAATGCGATCGAACTCCAGCTTGTATTGCCCTTGAGGATTTCCTTCGAAGCATCGGAGAAGAGAACATCGCCGTCATCGCCGCGATAGACATACTTGCTGTCGATGTTGTTGACGATGATTTCCGCTCCGGTGATGCTGTCGAGATCAATGACCTTGACGGTTCCGCCCTGGTAGGAGCCGCCGTCAACGGCGAATTCGCCGTTGTTGGTCAGCGCGCCCGCCTTGAAGGAAACATTTTTTCCTGCCTTGACGTTGATCTTGCCGGTGGCTTCGTTGAGGAGGTCGCCGACCGTGATGCTGGAGGTTCCGTCGAGGTTGACCGTGCCCTTGTTGAGGAGCGCGGAGTTGGCTTTGACCGTGGATCCGGATTCGACGTTCAGGGTTGCGCCCGTGCCGATCGCGAATGCCGCGCCGTACTTGCCCGGGTATTCATTGCCGCCGTTGAACGTAAGGTCAAGCAGCGCGTTGTTCGAGAGGTTCATTTCGGAACCGGCTTCCTGCACATCCTCCCATCCGGCGTTGTGGATCTTGGCGCCGACGCCGAACCAGCCGTTGCTGCTGGAGCCGTCCGCGTAGTAGACCTTGCCGCCGTTGACGTTCATGACGCCCTTGTTCTTGTCGCGTCCGGCAACGGATTCGCCGAGGCCGTTCTCGCTGAACAGGTTCAGGTAGCCTTCCACGTTGATGGTTCCCTTGTTCTGGAGCTCGCCGGTAACCGTAACAATGGCGTTCGCTTCGATGACGGTCGTGGAACCGACCTTGTTATACATGTGCTTGCTGACGCCGATGTTTGCATCCGCCTTGACGGTGAGTGTTCCGGTGATGTCATCGGAAACTGCGTCATTGTATCTGCGGTCGACCATGAGGTTGTCGACGACAACGAGTCCTTCAAGAGTTCCGTTGACGGAAGCTCCGCTGTTTCCGGAGAAGACGAGCGTGCCGAAGTGACCGTCCTTGACCGTGACATTGCCGTAGGCGACGGTGTGCTCGGTCGAATCCATGATGGTGGAGTCGACGAGTGTCGTGCCGTCGTTCAGAATGATCATTCCGGTGTTGCTGACGTCGATCGTCTTGATCGAGGATTTGCCGTAGACGTTGATCGTTCCGCTGTTGGTGAGTGTTCCGTCAACGTTGAGGACGGAGTCTGTGACCGACATTGTTCCGGCGTTGGCTGCGTTTCCGTTGATCTTGACGGTGGAGTTGTTGTTGAGACTGATGACAGCCTCTTCCGCATCGCGTGCCGTCAGACCGCCCGCGATGAGGACCGAATTGTCCATCGTGAGAGCCGGTGCCTGCTTGCCGTCCACTTTGTTGCGGTTCCACATCTCGAGCCAGGAGCCGGCGTTCATGACCGTGTTGTTCAGCACGAGATCGCCGCCCTGGATGGAAGCGTAACTGAGTTTGACCTGCGGGTTGTTTTCGTCGAGCGTGCCGTTGCCGTTGACCGTCAGCTTGGAATCCCAGCGCATGATGAGGTTTTCCGAGGTGGTCGTGAGGCTTCCGGTTTCGGAAATCGTCACTTCGGACTTGGCGCCGATGTAGAACAGGTAGGTGTTGACCTTGCCGTCAATGTTCAGTTTGGTTGCCCATGCGGACTGATAACCGACGTAGAAGGCGCCGCCCCAGCTGCTCTGCGGAACGTTCAAGGTGACGTTTTCACCGATGGTGAAGGTGTGATTCAGACCGTCCTTGCTGACGAGGTAGACTTTGCCGTCGGTATCCGGTGCATCGGCGGCGTTGCCGATGACGTTCCAGGTGACCGTGACGGGAGCTTCTGCCGTGAGGATGAGGTCGCCCTTGAGGTCGAACAGCGGAGTGTTGACGTCTTCCGTGAGGTCGGCTTCAACCGTGATGGTCCTGGTCGCTTCCTTGACGGCGCGTCCGGCTTCATCAAGCGAGGAGAACGCGTTGAATCCGTAGAAGTAACCGGTCTTGCCTTCGATCGCTTCGCCGAATTTATATTTGGAATAGGCCTCGTTGACGAGGTAGTTTTCCGCATCGGCCTTGCCGATGTAGAGCGAGTTGTCAAGGATCGTGTAACCGATGTTCTCGATTTCGCTCCAGTTGGAGATGACGGTTGCGTAGTCGACCGCATTGGCTCCGGTGTTTTCCATGACCTTGTAGATGCCGTCCGTGTAACCGGAGACGGCGATGGTGATGGAGCCGCTCTGCGCGGAGAGTCCGCCGAAGGTCAGACGCGAGGTGTGGTCCATTGCAATCGCCGAATTCAGGAAGACGGTGATGGTTCCCGCCGTGGTGAACTTGGCGTTGTCCGTGAGGGACAGGCTGCCTTTGTAGAAGGCCATGACGCCCGAGGTCTGTGTGAAGTAACCAAGCTCGATGTTGCCGTTGACGGTAACCGCCGCATTGTTTTTCACCGTGAAGTCGGCTGCGGTATTGGTGCGGCCGTACTTGATGTCGCCGATGAGATTGAGTTCGGTTTTATCGCCCTGGACGGAGATATCGCCTCTTGCGGTGCTTGCCGTTGCGGTGTTTCCGAGCGTGGCTTTCGCGCCGTTCACGAAGGTGAGTTTGCCGGAATCCGCAATGTTGAAGTTCAGGGACTTGAACGTTGCGTTAAGGACATTGAGCACGCCTTTTCCGTTGAAGTAGGAGAAGGATGCGCTTGCTTCGTTTTGAATGGTCAGCATGCCGTCGGCTCTCAGATAGAGATCGCCGCTGGCTCCGCTGCCGTTGAATTCGGATCCTGCGCCGGTGACGAAGACGGTGTAAGCCGCATCGCTCTGATCTTCCAGAGCGGAACCGATGTAGGTGTTTCCGCCGACCGTCAGTTTCGCTCCGCTGGTGATGGAGATGCTCGCCTTGACGGCGTTCGAGCCGAAGCCGATTCGCAGATCCTTGCTCCAGCCGGTGCTGATGTTTGCGCCGTTGGCAAGAATGTTTGTTCCGAACATGAGGATTTCAGAGCCGATGCCCTGATTCGTGTAGCTCGCGGTGGAGTTGATGATCGTATCCGCTCCGAAGGCGGCATCCTGGACGGTGATGAATCCGGTTCCGGCCGCGGAGAATTCCGCCGTGATCGCGGAGTTTTTGTTGATGGCGAAGTAATTGTTGTTGGTAATGGTCATCGCCTTCAGGGTGGATTCGTAGATCACGAGTTCGCCGTTGTTGGTGATGTTGCCGACTTCCGCTGTGGAGTCGTAGAAGAGTTCCAGCTTTCCGCCATTGTCGATCACAACGGAGTCGCAGAGTTCGCCGCCGTAGGGCACGCGGACCTGTGCGGCTCTTGCCCACCAGAGGTTGGAACCGTTGGTCAGAGAAACCGTTGCTCCCTTCTTGACGAGGAAGTTGTAGTTCTCGGAGCCGTTGCCCCAGCCGGACTGACGCAGCGCGGAGTTGTGGAGGCTGAGAGACGCCAGTCCGTTCGTGCCGTCGGTTTCGACTGCGCTGGCATAGACCACGGAGTTGGTCACGTCGATGGTCGCTCCGTCCGCATCACCGATGGTGCTGAAGTGGTAGCCGGCGAAGATGGTGGAATCTTTGATTACCGCCGTGCCGGAGACCTTGAGCGCGAGGTTGCCGTAGGAACCCCAGTCGAGGTAGCTGCCGGTGTTGCCGAGCGTGACGTTTTCCGCCTCGCCGGTGTAGCTGTCGCGGAGACCAACTCTGGAGTTTGTGATCTCGATCGTGGAATCGGCGTAGCTGGTGACCCACATCAGACCGTCGACTTCATTGCCGCCGTCGACGCGCGAATCGGTGATGTTGAGCGAGGCTCCGCCGAGTTCGCCGTTGCTGTCCTTGCCGGAACGGTATTTCGAGAGTGTGAGATGAGCCTTTTTGATGTTGACGACAACATCTCTGGAGTTCATCTTCAGTCTCGGGAGGTAAGCGCCCGCACCGTTGGTGATGGTGTATTCGCCTTTGCCGAGCTCGATGGTTTCGGGAGTGTAGATGAAGGCTTTGTCGGAGACGACACGTCCGGCGTTGCCGAAGTCGATGGTGTTGTTGCCGAGTGCGCCGGCTTTGAACGCATCTTTCATGGTGTCGAACTTGTTCCAGCCCTGGAGAGCTTCAGCGGGAGCGGCGGTGTTCGCGCTCTTCTCGCCCGCGGCGTTGACGCCGCCGACGTAGATGACGTCCTGTTTCTGGTCGGTCACATAGACGTCGTTGTCCGCAATGACCAGATTCATGTCGTCGGCGAGGGTTCCGTCTTTTGCGATGATGCTGCCAGTTCCGGCGATGGCGTCGGTATCGATCACCTTGTGAGAACCGCTGGTGACTCCGGTTGCATCGATGGTGATGGTTCCGTTGTTGGTCAGCGTTCCGGTGGTGACGGCGGAGGCCGCATCAAGGGTGAGGGAGCTGCCGTCTGCAAGCGTAATCGAATTCGCCGTCAGTGTGGAGTTCCGGATTGTCACAGCGCCGTTTCCGTCGACATAGAGCCTGTCGAGTTCGGCGGCGGAGGCATCCGTGATGTTCAGACGGGCCTTCGCGAGGTCCGCATAGTTCGCGGGCTTGTCGGGATTGTCCGTAATGGTCAGACCTTCGAGTTCATCGGTCGTGGCATTGTCGAGAATGTAGGAGGCTCCGACGCGGACAATGCCGTTGTTGACGAGTCCAGCACCGTTTGTAATATTGAGGGTTGCGGAGTAGTCGTTGTTGCCGTCCGCATCGTGTCCCTGCTTCTTGCCGCCGACAACCGCTTTCGCTGTTTTGTCGCTGTAGACATAGTAGGAACCGATGGAGATGTTGCTGCCGAGGACACGAAGGAATGCGCGATTGTCAACATTGACTTTTCCGCCTGCTGCGAGAATACGGAAGCCGCTGCCGCCTTCAGTCTCCAATGTGGAGTCATTCAGGAGATCAAGCTGTCCGGAAACGTAGAACCAGAGGTTTCCGTTGTCATTGGCATAGTTGGCGCGGTCAAAGACGACGTTGGAATCTCCGTAGACTTTGAAGAACGGAGTTCCGCCTTCGTGAGTGACTTCGGTGGAGGTGAACTTGACCGTCATTCCTGCGAGGGACTCGAAGTGGCTGTGTCCGCCGAAGAAGATGTCCTGTCCCTTGTATTCGACCGTTGCATCGTGTCTGACCGCATTGCCGTTTTCATCCTCTTCCCCGTAGGTGTAGGTTTTGCCGCTGACGGTCATATAGAGCTGGCTGTAGTCGTCCTCCTGAGCCTCAATGGTGAGATTTTCCGTATAGGATACTCTTGTGATCGGGGTATTGTAGTCGCGCGCATCCTGGATCTTGATGGTCGCATTGGCGCCTGCGGCGTTGATTGCATCGTTGGCCTTTGCGAAGGCGTTGACGCCGAAGTAGAAACCTTCCTGAATCAGATCGCCGATTTTATAAGTTTCCGCCCACTTCTCGTTGACAAGGAGTGTGCTCATGTCAACGGCGGTCGGAGTATAGGTTCCGTCCTCATTTGCCACGGCTGCGAGACCGGCTGCGAGGTTCTTGGTGATGACTTCAGAATCACCGCAGAAGATGCCGGAAATGTACTTTCCGTTTTCATCTTTGACTGCATCGAATGCGAAAGCGGTGTTCGGTTTCGCATTGCCTGCCGCAGCATTGTATTTCGTGCTGATGAGTTTTGCAAGAGCGAGCGTGGAGGGGTCTCCGGTTTCGGTGACGATCTTGCAATTGGTCAGATCCATGACGGTGTTTGCTGTTCCGAGGGAGAGACCGTTTTCCTCATAGTAGCCTTCCGTGAACTTCGAGAATGCTTCGGTGAAGGTGCAGCCTTCGATGACAGCATTGAAGTACGGGCGAAGGGCGGCGACGAGACCGTTCTTTCCGGTGTCATCACCTGCTCCGAAGAAGCAGTTTCTGAAGAGAGCTTCAGCGGCGGCATTGGTGCTGTTGAAGGAAGTCCAGCCGTAGAGCTTGGAATCGGTGACTTCGATTTTGTCCATGCCGCTGCCGTTAATTGCGTAAATCTGCGCAATGATGCTGCAGTTGTTGATTTTCACCGTACCGCCGTTGTATGTTCCGGCGTAGATGGCGTTGCGGGAGTTCTTGAGTGTGCAGGTGTCGAGCGTGAGCCCCGTTGCCTGATTTGTCCAGATGAGAGTCATGCCGCTCTGAGCGTTGCCGTCGAGCGTGAGGTTCTTCAGAGAGACTCCGGCGTTCTTGATGTTGAGGAGAGCCATCGAATTGAACGAAGTTGCAACCATGGAGGGACCGGCTTTGATTGTGAATGCGGAGCCGGCTGCGCTTTCGATGGTGACCGTTTTGTCGATGGTCAGGGTCTGGTCGAGAGAGATGTCGCTGAGCAGAGTAATGGTGTCTCCGTCCTGAGCGGCCGCGAGAGCGGCTCCGATGGTTCCGTATTTGACTCCGCTGACTTCTGCAACATAATTTTCGACATAGGTGTCGTCGTCAAGCGTTTTGATGGTGACGTTGCCTTCGCTGGACTGGCTGACGCCGAGGATTTTGTTTTTGCTGACAGTGCCGTCGTCAAGAGATATGACTGTTGCGGAGGAGTTTTTGTCAACAAAAATTTTGGGAGCGAGAGTGTTTGCTTCAGTGTAACCGTTGATCGTGATCTTGTCAATGGTTGAATTTTCAAGAATGATCGGGTTTTGAGCCGCAACATTGGTCCACACGGTTGCATCGTAGTAAGCTCCGTCAAAGCTGTTGGAAATATTGCAGTCTTTGAAGGTCGCTCCGTGGGTGCCGTAAAGATTGATCGCGATGTAGTACTCGCCGCTGATGTTGACGTTTTCGAAGTTGGAAGTCGTTCCGCCGCAGAGGAAAATTGCGAAACGGGCTTTGCCTTCCATGTTCAGGTTTTTGATGGAGACGCCCGTAGCCCACTTGCCAGCGTTGGCGTTCCCGAAATAGAGGGCTGAGCCGCCGCTCTGGCTCGGATCATCCGTGGTGGCGCAGGTGATCGTGTGACCGTCTCCGTCGAGAGTGATACCGCTCAGAACATCCTGATCGGTAACATCGATCTGCTCGGTCAGCGTAATGTTGGTCAACAGAGTAATGGTATCGCCTTTCTTCGCCGCAGCAAAGGCTTCTTTCAGCGTTGCATACTCGGTATTCCCGATTTTTGCTTCATTAGCCATAGTTGTTATTCCTAGTTATAAATTGGAATGGTTGATTATCATCAAATCCGAAGGATCGCGCTTTGCCGGAGTACGAGCACTCCGCTGTTGCCGAGATTCCGTTCCACCTTGCGGAGGAAATCCCGGACAATGCAAATTGCCCGCGCGACAAAGAACCGGACCTTCACAAAGAAATACCGCAGGGAGTTTTCGGGGGTGTCGCGGTAGATGTACGACGCCTGTTCCGTCTCTTCAACGGTAATGATTGCGTCCGTCTGGAGAAGTTGAGGTTCCACGGAGAAAACTTCCCCCGCGGAACCTTCACAACTGCCCGGCAGACTGATCAAGTCCTGTTCCGGATTCATTTCAGATTACTTCTTCTGAAGTGCTGCGTCGTTTTTCTGAAGCACTTTAGCCTCGACGAGCTTGTCGATGAGCTGCTGCATGGAATTGAACGCCGCGAGGAAACCCTGCGGAGGCATGATGACACGGATGTTGCCCTGCGGGGTCGGAGCCTTGCCGTCCGCCTCAGGCTGAAGCGTGACGAAGTCAAAACGGACCATGCCGCCGGCGAAGTGAATCTGTCCGATTCCGTCTGCGAAAA
>URNE01000003.1 GCA_900549045.1 uncultured bacterium
GTCCGATAATCTAAACCGTTTTCCCGTTAAAATCAAGCGGATTTGAAAAATTTATTTTCATCTGTGAATCTGTGAAAAGCGTTTCCGGATGCGTGTTCCGGGGGCCTCCCGCAAAGCTGAATTCTTCGTTTGTGAAATTGTGAAAATTTCAGACGAGGCATTCCCGGACGAGCAGACACGTCAGCAGTTCTGCGAGCTGTTCACAGGCTCCGACGGTGTCGCCGGTTGCTCCGCCGATCTGAAGACGGCAGATGCGGTCCCACGCAATCACGAAAAATATCAGCGGAAGGAACAGGAGACAATGTCCGGAGAACCACCAGCTTGCTCCGGCGGCGAGGCAGAGTCCGAGCAGGGCGCCGCAGTACGGACGCCGCGCGTAAAGAATCAGGCCGAGCCCCTGCGGACGCGCATAGTGCGATATCAGAATGTAAAGCGTCAGCGCAAGACGCCCGCCGAATGCGCAGAGCAGAGTCATTGCGGCGGCGCGGGCCGGGGAAAGCTGCGAGAAAAACGCGAATTTCCCGAGCAGCAGCAGAACAATCGCGGCGACTCCCATCGTTCCGGTGTGGCTGTCGTGCATGATTTCCAGTTTCCGTTCCCTGGGGCGGCTGCTGAGAAAAGCGTCCGCCGTATCCGCCAGTCCGTCGAGGTGAAAGCCTTTCGAAATCGCTTCGAGGAGGACGAGAATCAGCACGGCGCCCGCCGCTCCGAACCATTTCACCGCGTAGAAGGCCGGACAGTAAAGCATGCATCCGGCGAGAAGTCCGATGACCGGAAACCAGTTGGAACAGAGCTGGAGATCCCGCTCCGACGGCATGAATCTTCCGGCCGGGAGGCAGGTTATCATGGTGATTGCGGCAAGAAAAGAACGTATCATAATCCCTCCTCCGTTACGCCGGCTGAAGAGAAAGTTGACATTTGCGTCATGACGGCGCGGGCGGCGTCGAGCAGCGGCATGGCGAGCGCGGCTCCGGTTCCTTCGCCCAGTCTCAGACCGAGATCAAGGAGCGGCTCCTTGCCGAGCAGCCGCATCATCCGGCGATGTCCGGGTTCCGGGCTTGCGTGCGCGGGAATCATGTATTCCGCGGAGACCGGGGCGAGCGATTGCGCAAGCAGCGCTCCGGCGCTTGAGATGAAGCCGTCGATCAGCGTCGGCCGGCGGCATGCGGCTGCGCCGAGGATGAGTCCGGCGATTCCTCCGATTTCGAAGCCGCCGACTTTTGCGAGAATGTCCAGAGCATCGGTGCGGCAGGGGTTGTTGAGTTCGATCGCTTCGCGGATGACCTGCGATTTGTGTGCGAGCCGGCCGGCGTCGAGTCCGGCACCGCTTCCGACGAACGGCGTCGGATCGCTTTCTCCGGAAAGGACGGTGAGAATTGCGGAGCTGGGCGTCGTGTTGCCGATTCCCATTTCCCCGGTTGCGAAGACATCGGTTTCCGGCGCGAGTTCTTCCGCAAGCGCGATTCCGGTTTCCACCGATGCAAGCGCCTGAGCGCGCGACATGGCGGGACCGCGCCGCATGTTCTCCGTCCCGAACGCGATCTTGCGGTGAATGACGCCGGGAAGTCCGCGGACATCAGCATTGACCCCGAGGTCGACGAGCCGGACATCGGCTCCGGCGTTTGCCGCGAGCACGCGGATTGCGCCGCCGCCGCGGCTGAAATTCCGGAGCATCTGGACGGTGACGCACTGCGGCTGCGGGGAAACTTTTTCCGCGACGACGCCGTGGTCGCCCGCCATCAGCACGATTTTCTTCCGCGCAACCGGAAAATCAATCCGGCGTGTGATTCCCGCGAGATCAACCGCCAGGTCGAGCAGATGTCCGAGCGCCCAGCGGGGCATGGTGAGCGAACGGATATGGTCCCGCGCCGCCTCTCGCCATTTCGCGGATTGCGGTTCGATACGGGAAAGACATTCGGACAGATTCATTTTTCTCCTTTCACCTTCACCGGAATTCCGCAGACTGTGAGCCATACTTCGCCGGCAAGGGCGGCGATGCGCTGGCCGCATCGTCCCGAGCAGTCCCGGAAGCGGCGGGCGAGAGCGTTTTCCGGGACCACGCCCAGCCCGACTTCATTCAGAACGAAAACAACGGTTCCCTCCATCGTGCGGAGCTGTTGCTCCAGACGGTCGCACGCGCGGTTCATGGCGTCTTCATCGAATACGCGGTTTTCTGTTTCGGCGCGGTACATGAGGTTGTTGATCCAGAGGGTGAGACAGTCGACAAGAACGCTGCTTCCGGCGGGGCAGAGCGCGAGGGCTCCGGCGAGGTCGCACTCTTCTTCGAGCGTAACCCAGCCGTCGGCTTTACGGCGTTCTTTGTGGCGGCGCACGCGTTCCGCCATTTCTTCATCGAAGACGTGGCATGTCGCGATGTACCGCCGCTCGCCCGGGCATGAAAGCGCAAGCTGTTCCGCAAACGCGCTTTTCCCGCTGCGGCAGCCGCCGGTGACGAGAATTACGCGCGCCATCCTTCAAGCTCCAGCGGTTTGAGGTTGAAGACTCCGAAGCGTCCGGGCGGAAACTGCGGGTCGAAGTTGATTACGGAGAGACTGCCGCGCGAGGGCTGCCAGCGCCACATGCAGTCGCGCGGCAGATCCATCAGACGGCGGATCATGGCGGTGAGAACTCCTCCGTGCGAGATGACGGTGATGACGTTCTGCGGCAGGCCGAGCAGCGTTTCGGTAAATGTTTCGACGCGCAGGTTGAACAGCGGAACGGATTCGCCTTCCGGAAAGTGAATCTCATCGGGATGATCGTACCAGTATTTGCTGTATTCCGGATTGGATTCCGCAATCTCTTCGAACGTGAGGTTCTCCCATTTGCCGAAGTCGATTTCCCGGATTGCGTCGTCTTTCACCGCCGGAGCGGATCCGCAGATCAGTTCCGCGGTCTGAATGGCGCGGAGTTTGGGACTGACAAATGTGATTTCGCTCTTCATCGCCCGCCAGATCCCCGCGAGGGCGCGGCAGTCCGCGATTCCGTGTTCGCCGAGCGGCGCATCGGTCGAACCGACGAAGCGTCCCGAGAATTCCGGCGGGAGCTCTCCGTGCCGGATCAGAATGATTTTTTTCACAGCCATATTCCCATACTCCAGATAAAGAGAACAAAGATTAAAGCGGAGCGGAGCGTGAGCCGTTCCGCCGCGGAAAGATCGGATGCTTTGAGTTCGGTGCGTCCGTCGCCCCAGAAGGGATACTCCTCCATGCCGTCCGGGTAGAGGGTCGGACCGCCGAGGCGGACGCCGAGTGCGCCCGCGAACGCCGCCATTCCCCAGCAGGAGTTCGGGCTCGGGTGATCGTGGCGGTGTCTCCATGCGCAGCGCAGAGTCCGCACGGGGTGACCGGAGGCGAACGCGACTGCAAGCGCCGTCAGCCTGGCCGGCAGCCAGTGCGCGAAATCATCAATGCGCGCGGCGGCGCGTCCGAAGTGCAGGTAACGTTCGTTTTTGTAGCCCCAGCAGGCGTCGAGCGTGTTGAGACAGCGCAGGAGGACGGTTCCCGCCGCCGCTCCGGGGATGCCCCCGAGCGCATAGCCGGCGGCGCACCAGAAGCACGCGCTTGTTACGGCGTCGATGAGATTTTCTCCGAGGCTTTCGATTCCGCCGCGCACGGTTTCCGATTCGCTCAATCCTTCCGTTTTGCGGCTGACGATCATCGCAAGTGCGCGGTTCGCGGATTCCGTGTCGCCGTTTTCTAGCGGAATGCGGATTGCCGAGGAGTGGTCGAGCAGACTTCTCAGGGCAATGGCGAAATAGAGAAAAATTCCCGCCGCGACGACACCGCCGTATTTTGTGACGAGGAAGGCCAGCGCCGCCGGCGGAAGAGCAGCGCAGACCCACGCAATCAGTCCGCTGAAAACGGATGCGCCGAGCTGCCGCCGCACAAAATTTTCAACGGCGCGCGCATAGTTCCCGAACAGCACGACCGGATGAAAACGGCTGTGCGGATCGCCCAGAAGGACATCGAGCAGAAAGGCGATGAGAAAAATCAGGATCAGATTATGAACGGAGTGCACGGCGCAGCTCCTTTGCAAAAAAGTCGAACGCTTCCGGCGTCGTTCCGAAATGGAGGTGAACATAGCTCCCGAATGTCCGGCGGATGCGGAAGCCGTTTCCCGCGGGAGCGGGCTTGCCTGTCGCCGTGAAAGCGGACCAGAGCGGAGCGTCTGTTTCCGGGGCATCGGAGTAATGAAATTCGTGTCCGGAGAACGGTCCTGGACCGAACGGGCTTTCTCCCGCCGGAACCGCGCGCCGGTAGCCGAGGGAGCGGAGCTTGGGCGTCATGACCGCCTCGCACGGAATGATTCCGCACATGGAATGACGTTTTCCCGTGAAATCGGCAAGCGCGTTCATGAGGTACATGTAGCCGCCGCATTCGGCGTAAATCAGTCCGTTGCGCAGCGAGAATTCCCGGATGGCGTTCCGCATGGATTCATTCCGTTCCAGCTGTTCCGCAAAGAGTTCGGGAAAACCTCCGCCGAGATAAATCCCCTGAATGTTTTCCGGAAGCGCGGAATCGGAGAGCGGCGAGAACGGAACGAGTTCGATTCCCGCTTCCCGCATCCGCCGGAGCTGGTCCGGATAATAAAAATGAAACGCGCGGTCCCGCGCAATCGCCAGACGCGCGAACGGCGTTGTGCGTTTCCGTTCCGGAGCCGCCGGACGCGGAAGACGTGTGAGTTTGAGGAGCAAATCAAGGTTGATCAGCTCTTCCGCCGCTTCGCCGAGGGAGTCGAGCCAGGAGTCGAAAACGGGATTTTCCTCTTCGGGAACCAGCCCGAGATGACGTTCGGGGAGGGTCCACTCTTCGCGTCTGGGAAAAGCCCCGAGGAGCGGCGGAAGGTTTGCCGCTTCGAGGGCGTCGCGCAGGATTTCCGTATGGCGGACGGAGCCGGTGCTGTTTGCAATCACTCCCGCGATCCGGAGTTCCGGATTCCAGTTCGCAAAGCCGGAGACGAGCGGGGCGATGCTTCCCGCCATGCCCTTCGCATTCACCACAAGAATGACCGGAATGCCGAGTGCGAGCGCGACTTCGGCGGAGGAGCCTTCGAGCGTGCCGGAGGCGACTCCGTCGAACAGCCCCATTACGCCTTCGACGACGGCGGCTTGCGCAGGTGCGGCGAATTCCTGCCAGTTCAGCCGGACACATTCTTTGCCCGTCATGCGGCAGTCGAGATTGACCGACTCCGCGCCCGCCGCGCGGCGGTGGAACGAGGGGTCGATGTAGTCGGGCCCGCATTTGAACGGCGCGACGCGCAGACCGCGCCGTCTGAGAGCGCGCATGAGCGCGAGCGAAAGCGTCGTCTTGCCGCTGCCCGAATTCACTCCGGCGATGAGAAAGCCGGAAAAGTCATTGCCGGAATCCGCCATATTTCTCCTGATAGCCCCGTAACGTATACATTCTTCCGTTCCGCACGACGGTGCGCGAACATCCGAGAATTACAATAGTCGTCATATCGATTTCTTCAAACGGAAATTCGGAAATTTTTCCGATGGAGAACCGTTCTCCCGGACGCGCAACGTCATGGACGACCGCGACAGGCAGTTCATCGCCGCCCGTTTTGCGGAAGGTTTCGACGGTGAACTCCAGCAGATCGCGTCGTTTAGTGCTGCCGGGGTTGTAGAGCGCGGTGACGAAATCGTTTTCCGCCGCGGCGCGGATCCGCCGCTGAATGACCGTGCGGTCGGCGAGAAGATCGGAGAGGCTGATGACGCAGAAGTCGCACATCAGCGGCGCCCCGACGAGCGCCGCCGCCGCGGAAGCTGCAGTGACGCCGGGAACGACCCTGATTTCTATTCCGCGGAACTCTTCCGATTCGGCAAGCTCGAGGAGAAGTCCGGCCATGCCGTAAATCCCCGCGTCGCCCGATGATACTACCGCGACTTCGGCTCCGGCGTTCGCGGCTTCGAGCGCGGCGCGGCAGCGGTCGACTTCCTGCCGCATTCCGTTCGCAACGATCCGCTTCCCCGAAAGAAGCTCCGGGATCTGGTCCAGATAGGTTTTGTAGCCCGCAATGGTGTCGCAATGCCCGATGACCTCCCGCGCTTCGGGCGTCAGGAGAGCGAGAGAGCCGGGGCCGAGCCCGACCGCATAGACTGTTTTCATTTCAGAACCTCCGCAAGCGCGGCAGTCGCGCCGTTTCCTTTGATTTTCCCGACGGTCAGCGGACCGTTCCCCGAAGCGAGGATCGCCGCCGCCTCCGAAACCGAATTGATACCGAGTTTTTCCCGTGCCGCTTCCGACGGATGCGGAACCGCAACGGAATTCAGCTCTTCCGCCGTGAACCCCGCAAGCGGAAGACGATGTTTCGCCGCGAGTTCCTTCAGCGCGGGTTCCTCCAGCTTCAGATCCGCAGTTGCGAGAACGGATATGCTGTTCCAGTCCGCGCCGATTGTGTTGAGCGCCTCTTCCGCAACCGCTTCGAGATCGCGGAGCGCGGCGAGTTTGCGGCATCCCATCCCGAGAGCGAACTTGCGCCGTTTCAGAAACAGAACGGGCGCGGCGGAGGCGGACGGCTCTTCATTGTCCTCCAGCAGAACAACCGCCGGATTGACCGTGACCGTTTCCGCAAGCCGGTTCTTCGGATTCGCGGCGAATGCAAGCCGGAAGAGCGGTTCGGGCAGACGGAAATCAACCGTCCTGCCTTCGAGCATGGCGGAGGATATTTTGACAATGTTTTCCGGATTGAGGACGCGCAGGGCGTGCCGCGCGGCAAAGTCGTCGGCCGCCGTCATGCCGCGGACGTCGCTTGCCGTCGTGACGACCGCCTCGCCGCCCGTGACCGCCGCAACGTCCGCCGCGAGCCGGTTCGCACCGCCGAGGTGTCCGCTGAGCAGGCTCACCGCATGCCGTCCGAGTTCATCTGTGACCACGACGGCGGGATCGCTTGTCTTGTGCGCGCAAAGTTCCGCGCAGGAGCGGACGACGATGCCGCTTGCCATCACCATGACGAATCCGTCGAACTGATTCCATGCGGACCGGAAGGCTTCATGGAACCCGCCGTCGGGATAAGTTTCGCGGCGTCCGGCAGAGACGAGACCGGAATATTTTTCCGGCAGAAAAACTTTTGCGTTGATGCCCGCCGCGATCTCCGCCGCTTTCATCGCTCCGGCGGAGGTGAGGGCGAAGACTGCGCAGGTTCCGGTGAATGTGTTCGGTCTCCGGTAGCCGTGCGCGAAACCGCGGTCATAGAGCGACGACATTCCGCCTTTGCGGTCGAGCACGTCGCCGATGATGATCATTGCCTGGCGCCGGATTCCCGCGTCATGCATGCGAGCCGCAATGTTTTCGATCGTGCCGCGCACAACTTTCTGGTTTTCCCATCCGGCGCGGTAGACCACGGCGGCGGGCGTGTCGGGACGCCGTCCGGCGGCGAGCAGTTTTGCTGCAACCGAATCCATGCTTCCCGCACTCAGAAAGAGACAGAGCGTGGAGCCGTGCGCGGCGAGTCCGGTGAGTTCTTCTCCCGGCGGAACGGGGGTGCGGCCGGCGTCGCGGGTCAGAATCGCGGTCTGGGAGATTCCCGGCATGGTGAATTCGGTTTTCAGCGCGGCGGCCGCGGCGAAAACGCTGCTTACGCCGGGGACGACTTCGTACGGAATGCCGCGTTCGTCGAGTGCGCGGAACTGTTCGCCGACGGCTCCGTACATCGCCGGATCGCCGGTGTGCAGCCGCACGACGGATTTTCCGTTTTCCCATGCGCGGACCATGACATTCACGACCTCATCAAAATTCATTCCGGCGCTGTTGTGCTTTTCCGCGCGGAGACCGTCGAGCAGGCGTTCATCGACGAGCGAGCCCGCGTAGATGACGACGTCCGCCTCTTCCAGCTTCCGTTTACCGCGGATGGTGATGAGATCCGCCGCTCCGGGTCCGGCTCCGACAAATGTGATAGAACCGCTCATATCTTATTCCTTTTTGTAAACGGCGATTGTGATGGGGTTTTCCGCCCGCAGGAATTCCCCCGCCGCAGTGCGTTCCGCCCGGGAGACGTTCATGGTCAGAAGTTCCGTCCGGAATTCCCGGAGCGCGGCGGCAAGATGCGCGACCGTATCGACCAGTACGGCGGTTGCCACGAGGATTCCGCCGGGTTTCAGTTTTGCAAACGCCGCCTCCAGTTCCGAGGAGCCGCCGCCGAAAAAGATGCGGTCGGGATCGGGCAGGGCGGGCATGACTTCGGCGATTTTCCCCTCGGTCAGATGAATCTTCACGCCGTGCCGTTCCGCATTGACGCGGATGTCTTCCGCGCGTCCGCCGTTCTGCTCCACGGCGAAAACCTGAAGACCTTTTGCGAGTCCGGCGGCTTCGATTCCGACCGATCCGCTGCCCGCGCCGAGATCCCACATCACGCCGGGAGCCGGACGGAGTTTGGAGAGTACGACCGCGCGGACTTCGGGGTGGGTGATCATGTTGTTCTGGTGCGCATATTCCGTATCGGGCAGTCCGAGCGGGAGTCCGGGGCGGCGCGGGGCAGGAAGAACCGCCAGAACCGAGAGAGCGGAAACTTCAAGTCTCCCGAGTTCGGCGAGCGTGCCGCGAATCACGTTCTCATCGGGCGTGCCGAGCGCGCAGCCGATTGCGGCGGGACGGTTCGCCGAGGCGGGGAAGCGCCGGACCAGTTCCCGAGCAAGATCCGCCGCTGTGCGGCTGCGGTCGCCGTAGACCGCAGCGGTATCCGCGTTCAGAACCCTCCGCCACGGAAGCGGTTCACTGGAGCCGTGGACGCTGAAGAGCTCCGCTCCATCCCACGGCAGAGCCAGACGGGCGAACAGAAGCTGAAACGCAGTCGGTCCCGGGTGTATCACGAGCTGTCCCGGCGCGGCAAGTTTCGCGAGCGTTCCGCCGATTCCGAAATAGAGCGGGTCGCCGGAAGCGAGAACGACAATCCGTTCTTTTTCCGCGCGGCGCACCAGTTCGCGCGCCTGTTCGAGCGTGTGCGCTCCGAAAACAATTTGCTCCGCCTTGAGTCCGGACGGCAGAAGTTCGAGCTGCCGTTTTCCCCCCGCGATGACATCGGCGGAGCGGAGAAGTTTTTCCTCCGGATGTTCGATGCTCATGACGTGAATCCGTCCGTTCATATCCGTTCTCCCCTGTCGTTGTAAAGTGCGAGTTCGGCGGAGGCTTTCCCCGCCCACTTCTGCAGATTTTCCAGCGCTCTGATTTTCAGCGCATTTAAAAGTTCCGTGTATTCGGCGTCCGTAAGGTAAGAGGCCAGTTCGCCCATTGTGTCGTATTCCTCCAGCGGCAGATTGTCGCGGAGCGGAATGCCGAGCGAGCGGATGAGCGCGGGACGCAGTTTTGTCTTGTGCGCATGAGTGTTCTCGTCACCGCACGCATACTTCAGCAGTTTTCCCGGCATGCAGCCGATGATGATCCGCCGGATTCCCGCCGCCGAAGCCGCGCGCAGGGAGTGCGCGATGAAATCCGCAATCCGCACGACCTGCATCTTTTCCAGCGCGGGAAAATCGCGGAGAACGGCGGTTTCCGTGCGTCCGCCCGTGACAACGGCGGCGGTGTCGAATCCGCTTTTTGCAATCGTGCGCATCTGCAGGGCAATGGTTGCCGCATATGCCGCGTTTGAATAAGGCTTGACCACGCCTCCGCCTCCGAGAATCGAAATGCCGCCCGTCACGCCGAGCGCCGGATTGAGCGTCTTCTCCGCCATGGCGCGTCCCTCGCGGACTGCGACGCGGAGCAGCCATGTGCCGGCCGCGCCGCAACGGCGCAGATTGTCCATCAGCAGACGGCGCGGTCCCGGGTTGATTGCATGCTTCCCGACCGGAACCGCAAGCCCGGGACGCGTGACGAGTCCGACTCCGTCTCCTCCGCGCACAATGACGGTCAGCTCTCCGGCCGTTTCGGTATAATCCTGCGGCAGAACTTCCGAGAGTTCCGCGGGACGGAACAGCACTTCAATGTGTGCTCCGTCGGTGGCGTCCGGATCATCGCCGGCGTCTTTCCGGATGACGGCGGAGCCGTCGTCGATCGAATCGACCGGGATCGTGAGTTCGGAGCCGTCGGGCGTGACGACCCGCACGGTTCCGCTCCGCCGCAGAAAAACGGCGAGCGCCCCGGCGGTCATCGCCGCTCCTGTGGTGAATCCGCTTCGGAGAGAGCTCATAAGAAATCCTCCATGACGGCGTGGAGCGCGGCTACCGCGAGCGGACTTCCCCCGCGCCGTCCCTCCAGAGTGATGTACGGGACGTCGACAAGTTTCAGCAGCTCTTTCGATTCGAGCACATTGACGAATCCGACGGGCATTCCGACGATCAGCGCGGGGCGCGGTCCTCCTTCCACGATCATGCGGATCATTCCCGCGAGTGCGAGCGGAGCGTTGCCGCAGAGAAATATCGAGCCGTCGAGTTCATGTTCATGGAGTTTGACCGCCGCGAGCGCGCGGGTGATGTTTTCGCGTTTCGCCAGCTCCGCGACGTCGGGCGAGGCGACTTCGCAGAGAATGGAATCGCGGGTGTAGCCCGGATGAAAGCGTTTGAGCTTCGGAACGGAGAGGCCGGCTTTGATCATGTTGGAATCGCTGTAAATCAGTGCGCCGCGCCGGAGCGCCGCGCGTCCCGCCCCGACCGGATCGCCGTGAAAGCGCAGGTGCGGCAGAATCTCGAAATCCGCGGTTGTGTGGACGAGCCGCCGCGCGATGTGCCATTCGGAGGGCGAAAAACGCGCGCGCTGTTCCGGCGGAACTTCGGCTTCGATGCGGCGGAAGCTTTCCGCTTCGATTGCCGCGCCGGGAAAGTCCCAGGTCACAAGGTCAAACAAGGCGTTCTGTTCAGGCGTCATGATTCATCTCCTCAGGCCCAGCCGGGCGTAAATGGCGTTCATGTCGACGCGGGAGCGGACGTGCGCGGCGAGAGCGTCGAGTGCGGTTTCAATTTCGTAGTGTGCGAGCACGCCGAGCTCCGGAAGGCCGAGCGATGCGCGGATGCGGTTCAGAAATGCGCGGCGGTAGACATCGTCGTCGAAAATCCCGTGCAGGTAAGTTGTGCGGATTCTTCCCGCTCCGAATCCGACGGGGGAGCCGTCTTCGCGGATTTGAGTGATGAGCGCAGAATCGGCGGCGGAGGTCTCTCCATGGTGGATTTCGTATCCGGAAACCGGAATGTTCCCCTCTCTTGCCACAGTCCGGCGGAGCGTTTTCCCTGCGAGGAGAACCGTGTCGAGCGGAAGCAGCCCGAGACCTTGAACGGAGCCTGCGCGCGATTCGATTCCGAGCGGGTCGGCGATTGTCCGTCCCGCAATCTGAAGCCCTCCGCAGATTCCGACATACCACGCTCCGCGGCGGAGCGCATCGGAAATCCGCGTATCCAGACCTTCCGCGCGCAGTCGGCGGAGGTCTTCCGCGACATTTTTTGAACCGGGCATGATGATGACGTCCGGCGTGCCGAATTCTTCCGCGCGGAACACTTTGCGGAGCGAAACGTCGGGCTCCTGTTCCAGCGGAGTGAAGTCGGTGAAGTTCGCAATATGTCCGAGTGCTATCAGCGCAACATCAAGAGTTTTTTCGAGCTTGGGAAGCGGACGCGTCAGCGCAAAGTTGACGGAATCCTCTTCGGGGAGCGCGAGGTCGCGGAGGTAGTCGACTATCCCGAGCACAGGTTTGCCGGTGCAGCGCAGAAGATATTCATGCGCGGGGGCAAGGAGCGTGGGATCGCCGCGGAAACGGTTCACGAGAAATCCCGCCAGAAGCGCGCGCTCCGTCGGTTCGAGCGTCATGTAAGTTCCGAGAAACGATGCGTAAACGCCGCCGCGGTCAATGTCGCCGACAAGCAGGACGGAGGCGTCCGCGTGCCGTGCCATGTTCATGTTCACGATATCGCCGGATTTGAGGTTGATTTCCCCCGGCGAGCCTGCGCCTTCGAGGACCATGACGTCCGTTTCGGCGGAAAGTTCGTCATAGGCGCGTGTGACGTCTTTCCAGAGTTCTTTTTTGTGTGCGTAATATTCGCGGACGCGCATGGAACCGATCGGCTTCCCGCGCACAATGACCTGACTTCCTGTGTCGCTTGAGGGTTTCAGCAGAACCGGATTCATCCGGACGTCCGGCTCCATGCGGCAGGCTTGCGCCTGAACCGCCTGGGCGCGTCCCATTTCCCCTCCGTCCGGAGTGACGAACGAGTTCAGCGCCATGTTCTGCGCTTTGAACGGGGCGACGCGGAAGCCGTCCTGCAGCAGAATCCGGCAGAACGCCGCCGAGAGCACGCTTTTCCCAGCATTCGAGGATGTTCCCTGGAGCATCAGAGCCGGGCGTTTTTTATGCGTGGAAATTGCGGGTGCGCCGTAAAAGTCGCGGAGCGCGGAAACAAGCCGTTCATTCTCTTTTTCATTCCGGACGGCGACGCGGAAGAAGGAAGCGGAAAGCCCGTCGTAATTGCCGCAGGAACGGATGGCGATTTTATGTTTTTTCAGCAGGAATCCGCGCGGATCGCGTCCGCGCAGAAGCAGATAGCACGCATCCGAATGAAACACGTGCAGACCGGGGATCCGCGCGAGTTCATGCGCGAGTTTTCCGCGCAGCTCCGCGGTGAGTTCGCGTGAACGTTCCGCGTAATCGGATTCTTCGGCCAGAATTGCTTCCGCGACCGCTTCCGCCGGAGCGGAGAGCATCCATTCGGGCTGGAATCCGCGCAGTTTTTCCGCGAGCGTTCCGATGCAGCAGCCGAGGCGCAGTCCCGGAATTGCATAGAATTTCGTCATGGAGCGCAAAACGGAAAGATTTGGCGGAAGTTCGTGCGCGAGAACGGAAAAATCTTCTCCGGCAAAATCAATGAAAGCTTCGTCAACGAGAATTTGAGCGTTCGGGTGAGTCTCTGCCAGTTTGCGCAGTTCGGCGGGATCGCGCAAAGCTCCGTCAGGATTGTTCGGTGAACCGAGAATTACAAGATCGTCCGTTTGGAGCCGTGCGGACAGAGCATCGAAGTCGAGTTCAAAATTTTCATTCAGACGGAACGTCTCGACCGGAACGCCCGCGCGTTCGCAGACGGTCCGGTATTCGAGATAGGAGGGAACGGCGATCAGCGCGCGTTTCGGTCTCAGCGCAAACGGAATGAGCGCGAGAAGCTGGTTCGAACCGTTGCCGAACAGAATCCGTTCCGTTTTCATTCCGAGTTTTTGCGCCAGGCGCGCGGAGAGCTTTTCCGCATACGGAGAGGGGTATTCGTTCAGCTTGTCGAAGGCGCGGTAATACGCTTCCGCAACGCATCCGGGCGCACCGAGCGGATTCAGGTTGACGCTGAAATCCAGTATCTCTTCCGGTTCGCACAGAGCTTCGCGAGCTAGAGCTGTCCGGTCTCCGCCGTGTTTCATGATTTTTTCTCCTTCCGGATTATCAGCATGGAAAGATATTCATCCGGCCGTTCCCGGATCGCCGCCGGATCGGATGAGATGAACTGCTCCTTGAGTCCGATGTTCGAACCGTAAAGAATGTCGCATGATTCCCCCGCAAGGGCGTCGAGATATTCGTTGCGTGAATGATAGGTTTTCAGCAGAACCGCGGATTCGCCGGATTCGAGCATGCGGTGCAGTTCCGGCGAATCGGGAGGAAGGTGGCTTGGTACGACGCGCAGAACCGTGCTGTCCTCCGCGAGGGCGGTTCCCGAAGCGGCGGCGAGTGCGCTCCACGAGTTCACGCCCGGAACAATTTCGTATTCGAGTTCCGGCAGAATGCGCCGGAGCGCGCGGAGAAGATAGCCGCAAGTGCTGTAGGTCATGGCGTCGCCGATGGTTGCGAATGCGCAGTCGTTTCCCGCACGGAGCTCCGCGGCGATGCGCCGGGCGTGTTCATCAATTTTCGCCAGACGGGTCGGAAAATCCTTCGACATGGTGAATTTAAGCTCTTCGCGTCGGGCGGTCACCCCTGGGAGCGCATTGATGATTGCGCCCGAAACGCTTCGTTCGCTCTGGCGTGAGGCGACGGTATAGACGACATGTGCCGCGCGGAGGATTTCCGCCGTGCGCAGGGTTACGAGTCCGGGATCGCCGGGCCCGAGACCGACTCCGTAGAATCTGCCGGTTTTCATTTCAGTTCCTTTGCAAACCAGTCGGCGACTGCGCGGTTTTCGCCGAGTCCCTTGAGAACGGTGCGGACGTCGAACCCGTGCGCGGTCAGAATGGAACGCCAGGAATCCGCCTCCTCTCCGGCAAGATCGTTGCGAGCGTGATCGCCCGCGACAATCAGGAAGGGGAGGAGCCAGACGCGTCCGGGTTTGAGCCTTGCGGCAGTGGATTCAAAATCCGGTTCGCCCTCCACGCACGCCGCATGAAAGTCCGGGTCGATTGCCTCAAGTTCCGCATTCAGAGCGGTGTACGCGAAATCGGAGCGTCCGTCTCCGTTGCCGTGTCCCATGAACAGAACGGATTCCCCCGGTTTCCGTTCGGCCGGAATGAGCGCGGGGACGAGTTTCAGAAAATCACGGAGCAGAGACAGGTTTTCGAGCGGCGGGCGGTTCAGGTGAAGTTTCAGTGAGCGTCCGAACGCCGCGGCCGTGTTGGCGACAAGTTCGTATTCTTCCCCTGCGGCGAGGTAGGCTGCGACGATTTCCGCTTCCGTGAAGCCCTCCGTGACGAGCTGTTTCAGCACGGCGGAGAGCGACGGCACGGCGTTGTTGAGCTTGCTGCGGATTTTCCGCGACGTGTACGCGCGGAAAACCGGAAGCTCCGTCCGTGCGCGGATGGATTCTTCAAGCGCGTCGTAAGCCTTCGCCGCCTCGGGATAAGAGGTTCCGAAGACCGAAAGAACCACGGCGCGTTTCGCTTCCGTGCGCGGAGCGTTCGGTTTTGCGTTTGCAAGTTTTGTCTGTGCGGCGAGAAGAGCGGCGACGGCGTTTGCACAGTCGGCTTCCGAGGGATGTTTCATCGCTTCCATGACCCGTTCTTCGCGCTCGGGATTCCAGCCGTGCGGCGAATTCGCGGGAAGCGATTTCATGTGTTTCAGATATGCCTGCGTGTAGCCGCCCTGACAGATGAAGCGTGCGCGGACGACGTCTGTTTCAAGCAGTCCCTCCGCGCGTCCGAGACATCGGAACGCGTGTTCGGAATCGGGCCATGCGCCGAGCGTCATGAAGAGTGCGACATCTTTGTGATGCGTGCGCTTCATGAACTCGATCATATCGCCGTCGGGCCAGCCTCGGTAGATTCCGAAACAGAATGCGATCAGATCGAATTTTTCCGGAGACGGCGCTTCGGCGGCGGTTGCGGAAACGGCGTCCGGAACGGCCGCGGCGAGCGCTTCGGCGATTTTACGGGAGTTGCCGGTTTCCCGGCTGGAATGGACAATCAGCGTTTTCATTATGCGTCCTTTCTTGCCGAGGCAGTCGGCATGCAGTAGGGAAGCCCGTCTTTCCCCGTGAAGAATTCGGCTTCTATTTCAAAAATGTCGCGGAGGATTTCCGGTTTCATGAGTTCCGCCGGAGAGCCTGCGTAACGGACCGCCCGGTTGCGGAGCATGACAAGTTCATTGGAGCAGCGGACCGCAAGATTGAGATCGTGCAGAACCATGATGACCGTAATCCCGAAGTCGCGGTTGAGTTCGCGGATCATTTCGATGATTTCAAACTGACAGCAGACGTCGAGAAAGGTGGTCGGTTCGTCGAGTAGGAGCAGTTCCGGCTCCTGGGCGAGAGTCATGGCGATCCATGCGCGCTGCCGTTCCCCGCCGGAGAGCGACGGAATGGTGCGTTTGCGGAACGGCTCCATGCGTGTCATGCGGAGTGCGCGGGCGACGGCCTCGCGGTCCTGCGGTCCGGCGAAGTGTCCCGCGCGGCGGTGCGGAAAGCGTCCGCAGGCGACGAGCTCTTCCACGGTCAGTTCGCCCGAAGCGTGATGAAGCTGGGGAAGAATCGCCATTCTGCGCGCGAGCTCTCCGGTGTCGTATTTGGAAACGGCGCGTCCGTCGAGCAGGACTTCCCCCGCGCGCGGCGTGAGGATGCGTCCGATGTTTTTGAGCAGAGTCGATTTTCCGCATCCGTTCGGGCCGAGCAGAGTGACGATTCCGTGCGCGGGAATTTCCATGTTGACGTTGTCCAGAACGAGTTTTGCGCCGTATCCGGCGCAGAGGGCGCGTACTTCAACTTTCATAGCGGTGCCTCCTGAGGAGCCAGAGAAAGAACGGGGGACCCATCAGCGCCATGATGATGCCGACGGGCAGTTCGGAGGGATCCATGACGAGACGCCCGATGGTGTCGCAGCTCACGACCATCAGCGCGCCGAAAAGGGCGGAGGCGGGGAGCAGGAAACGGTTGTCCGACCCGATCAGCATCCGCATGATGTGCGGCGCAATCAGTCCGACGAATCCGAGCAGACCCGCCACGCTGACCGCCGACGCCGCGAGCAGAGCCGCGGTCGCAATCAGCAGGAAGCGCACGCGCTCCGTTTTCAGCCCCAGCCCGATTGCCACTTCATCGCCGAGCGCGAGGATGTTGAGTTTTCCGCCGAGCGAGAACGCCGCGAGAAACGCGGACAGCATGTAGAGCCCGACCTGCCGGATCTGATGCCAGCTCCGCGCCGAGAGCGAGCCGATGGAGAAATCGAGGATTCCGCCCGCGCGTTCCGCGTTGAAGAGCAGAATGGTGCTGCTGAACGCACCGAGCATTGCCGAAACCGCAACTCCGGCGAGAATCAGCCTGACGGGGCTCACGCCGCGTTTCCATGCGAGCAGATAGACGAGCAGCGCCGTCGCGAGCGATCCGCAGAACGCCGCCGGAACGAGCAGCGCTCCGAATTGCGGAAGCACGAGCATCACGATAATTCCCGCGAGCCCGCCTCCCGCCGAAACGCCGATGATTCCGGGAGACGCCAGCGGATTGCGCATCACGCCCTGGAGAATCGCGCCTGCGACGGCGAAGCATCCTCCGACCATCGCCCCGAGCAGAATGCGCGGAAGCCGGATGTTGAACAGAATCTGGTAGTTCACTCCCTCCGGACGGTTCCAGAGAGTTGAAATGATTTCGCTCAGCGGCAGTTTGAGGGAGCCGACCGAGAGGCTCAGCAGAATCGCGGCGGCAAGCAGAAGCAGCAGCAGAACGAGAGACGCGCCGCGTCCCGCCGCAGTTCTGAAAACCGATTTCAGTTGCATGATTCAAAACTCCTTTCCCGGGTACAGCAGCTTTGCCAGTTCCCGGAACGCTTCGGGATAGCGCGGTCCGGGCATGTAGAGAAACAGATCGACCGGCAGAAAATGAACGCGTCCGTTTTTTGCCGCGGAGAGAGTCTTCCACGCCGGACGGTCCATGAAATCGCGCCGGAATTTTTCCTTCAGTCCCTCCGCATCGCCCATCGTCGTGATGAAAATGACGTCCGGATCATCCAGCAGCAGCTGTTCATAGCTGAACTGCGTCCGTCCCGGCTGTTCGGTCTTGCGGATGTTCTCCGCTCCGAGCATGGCCGCCATCCGTCCGACGCTGAAGCCGGAGGATTCGAGGAGAAATCCGCCTCCGGATGCAAATATAAGCGCATATCGCGGTTTTTTCAAGCCTTTTGTTTTTGCACAGACTGCTTCAACGTCGCGGACCACTTGCTTTGCGGCGGGAACGTCGGCGATTGTACGCCCGTTGAGGCGGCAGAAGAAGTCGAGGAGCGAGCTGAAATCGTCATAGGACCCGTATTCCACGCAAACTGCCGTGATTTCCATCCGGCGGAGCAGTTCCGCCGCCCGGTAGTGCCGGTTCACGCGCGAAGTGAGAATGACGAGATCCGGTTTGAGCGCAACGATTTTTTCCGCGCTGGGCGTCGTTGAAACGCCGACGACCGGCAGATGCTTCATGGATTCCGGAATCGCGGTTTTGTCCCGCGCGGACGAGACGCCGACCGCCTTTCCCCCCGCCAGGTCCCACACCGGAGCGAGCGAGGCGTAGGCGACGATGACGCGCTGCGGGTTTTTCCTGATTGTGACCTCCAGTCCGTCCGGCTGCCGGTATACGATGTTTTCTTTGTTTTCAGAGACGACGCCCCCGGTTGCGAGCAGAGCCGCGCCGAGCAGGATGATAAACAGAAAATTCCTCATTTCACATTCTCCACGCTTCCGCGAATTTTTCCATGATTTCCGATCCGGTCGCCGGACAGGCGAAACATCCGCGTTCCGTCAGACGGTATCCGCCGAACCGTTCGGGGAACATCGTTTCTTTTGCGACCTGCGTTTCCGCCGCCTCCTTGAGCAGTTCCGCTGCGCGTTCCCGCAGCGGTTCCGGCACGAAGGGAAGCACGGACTCCGGATGGAGAGTCATACAGCAGTTGAGTTCTCCGCCGATGCGGGCGGACGCCGGGAAATCTCCGGGCATCCGTCCGGCCGCGGCAATCGGTTTTTCTCCGCGCAGAACCAGATCGCGGTAATCGGGCGCCGACGAGGTTTGTTTGAAGCGGAATTCGCCGAGCCGTCCCGCCGCGCCGAGTCCGAACGGAATGCAGGGCAGTTTCCATGCGGAAATGGCGTTGTAAAGATTGCGTTCGCGGGTTCCGAACGCGTAGTGTTTGAATGAAATCTTGTTCGCGCCTGCGGCTGCCATGCGTTCGGTGCAGAGACGGTACAGTTCAAAACATGCCTCTTCCGGCGGAATCTGCGGCATCTGTCCCGCGCGGATTTGCTCTGCGAGACGGAGCCCCGGGTGAACATGAAAACGGTAGAAGGAGAATCCTGAGATTCCCGCGCGGCAGACGGCGTCAAGGTCTTCTGTGAGCTGTTCGGGCGTCTGCCCGGGAAGTCCGTAGAGAAGGTCGACCGTGACCGCCGCCTGATTGTACTTCATCGTCCGCTGGAGAGCTTCGAGAATGACCTCTTTTGCCGAGGCGCGTCCGAGAGCGCGGCGGAGTCCCGTATGAAAAGTCTGAACGCCGGCGGAGAAGCGGTTGACTCCGTTTTCGAGCGTGGCGTCGAGATGTGCGTCGTCGAGATCTTCGACGCGGGTTTCCCATGTGATTTCCGCATCGTTCGCCAGGGGGAGGGCGGATCGGAGTGCGGAGAGAATGCTGCGGACGTCGCCGGGGGCGAGGATTCCGGGAGAGCCGCCGCCGAAGTAGACTGCGTTGACGGTTCCGCGGATGCGCGGTCCCCAGTCCCGGATTTCCCGGATGAGGAGCTGTGCGTAATCGGCGATTTCCTGTTTTGTTCCTGTTCCCGAATAGAAGTTGCAGAACGTGCATCTGGTTCTGCAGAAGGGGATGTGCAGGTATGCGGTGCAGGATGAGTCAAGGTCTGAACCGAGTTCCGCGGACCACTTTTCCGCCGGGTTTTCGACGGGCGTCGATGGAAAGCCCATCAGTCCGCGCCGGACGGGCCGCGCGGGCGTTGAGAGATTCTGTCTTTTTTGCATGATGTCCCTTTTGTGTTGCGCGCACAAATTT
>URNE01000004.1 GCA_900549045.1 uncultured bacterium
TCCGGTTCCGGTGAAGCTGCCGTTTGAAGTCCGCGAGGCGTTCGATCATCTTGGAAATCCGCTTAAACCGGAGAAGACTCTGACCGTGCCGGAAGGTCCGGTTTATCTGATTGCGAAGTAAAGAAATTTCACATTTCCGGAGCTCCGGCTCCGGAAAAAAAGAGGTGCCAATATGAAATTTTACAAGAAAAACAGAACGGCTGCGGGATTTACCCTTGTGGAGCTCCTCGTGGTAATTGCCGTGATCGCCATCCTGGCGGCACTGCTGATGCCGGCGCTGAACAGTGCAATCGGGAAGGCGCAGGTGATTCAATGCACAAGCAATTTGCGCAATGTCAATCTGGGGCTGATCGGGTATGCAGATGCATATGACGGCTTTGTTCCGGCTTCGGGCGGAGGTTTTTCGGAGATTACCGTTCCGGGCGGAAAGCGCATGACGTGGGCGGGACAGCTGGTCTACGAAGGTCTGCTTCCGAACGGAAAAGTCCTGACCTGTCCCGGAATCGCAAAATGGAACGCCTATTGCTGGAAATATGCGTATGAGCTGACCACGCAGAGCGCAAGAGATTTTCTGGCTGCGGGGAACGGTCTGCTCTGGCAGATGGGATACGGTGGTTACGGCTTGAACTGTCTGGTTCAGGGACAGCCTGGATTCGGCAGAACGTATCCGCGGGTGCGGCTTGGATCGGTGTGTCAGCCCTCCCGGAAACTGCTTGTTGCCGATACCCGCGGAAAAGACATTGGCGGAAGTCCATCGGCGAATTCATCGCTGGAGCCTGCGAAAATGTCCGGGGACGCGGGGGGACTCAACGGCGGAGCCGCGTTCGGCTGGCATCAGGAGACGGTCAACGCCCTGTTCTTCGACGGGCATGTGAAGAGCGTTCACGGACCGAAGACCACGCCGCAGCTGTTCTGGATCTGGACCCGGTCGCAGCCGGAATTCTGTTTTGACAATACCCAGAGCGCGGATGTGTCGCCTTGGTTCATGCAATAACTTTCAGGAGTTTTTATGAAAGCGGAAATCGGATCGTTCGGCGGTGCGCCCGCCGTATTTCTTGACGGGAAACCGGCAACGGCTCTTATGCACTGGACAAGGAATCCGCAGAGTGCGGATACCGTACTGTTCCGGAATGAAGGAGTTCATTTTTACTCATTCATGGGAAACCTCGCGATTCCGGCTCCGGAAGGAACGCCGGAAGAAGAGCTTGAAATCAAGGACGGCGGACTGCCGCGGATGCTGCTGACGCCGGAAAATATCGACAAGCTCATGACTCAGCTTGTCGCGGACGATCCGGAAATCAAAATTCTTCCGCGCATCATCATGAACCCGCCGGTCTGGTGGGAAAAACGGCATCCGGAGGAACGGATGCGCTTCTATTCGTACCCGAAGCGGTGCTATGTCGACGGTCCCCGCGCTTCGCTCGCTTCCGATTCCTGGCGGGAAACATGGGAAAAACGGCTCGCGGAAACCGTCCGGTATTTTGAAGCGAAGTGGAGTGAATGCATCTTCGGCTATCACACCGGACTCGGTCATTGCGGAGAGCATGACTATATGTGGTGGGACAATGCGGCGGATTTCAGCCCGATGCATCACCGCGCGTTTCTCCGCCGCCTCGAAGCAAAGTACAAAAACATTGATGAACTCAACCGCGCATGGCGTTCGGCATTCCGTTCGTTTGCTGAAATCCCGGTGACCGATGCGGCGCGCTTCGAGCAGGCTGGAGCGCGCACGCCCGCGCTCTTCCTCCCCGAAAAGGAGCAGGATCTGATCGACTTTCAGGAGTTCTGTTCCGAACTGATGGCGGATACGCTGCTCAAGGAAGCGCGTGTGGTCAAACAGACGCTCCGCGAATGCGGAAGCACGAAACTGTTCGGCGCGTTCTACGGATATGTGAATCTCGTTGCCAACTCCAGCCAGACAATCGTCGGACACAGTGCGCTGATTCGCGTGCTGGAGTCGCCCGACGTCGATTTCCTCTGCGGTCCGCTGAGCTACGGCGCGCGTCAGGCGGGCGGAGCCGCGCTGCATCAGATGATTCCGGGTTCCATCACGCTTCACAACAAGCTCTTTTTCAGCGAAGACGATACGGGAACGCATCTTTATCCCGGTCCGCATCACGGTTATCTTCCGGAAGACGCCGAGACTGCGTGCCATGCGTTCCGCCGCAACTTTGCCGCGACGTGGAGTTCGGGCGGGACGCAGTGGTGGATGGATCTTTACGGCTCCGGCTGGTTTCTCGACTCCGCGCTCGGCGCGGAGTTCCGCCTGGAGCGTGAATTCGCGGAACGGCATTTCGGCAATCGTGAAAGCGTTGCGGAAATCGCTGTTTTCGCATCGCTCCGGACGACATATGCCATGCGCGACAATCCGGTTCCGCTGACCGGAAGCCTCATCGAACACCAGCTGATGGAGGTCGCCGCATGTGGTGCCTCCTTCGATTTGTTCGCTGAGGAGGATTTGCCGCTGCTGGCGGAACGCGGAAAGCTCAAGCAGTACAAATTCAGCATTTTCCTGAACACGCTAGATCCCCCGGATGCCGTGCGGCGCACGGTGCGCGAAGAACTTGCGAAGGACGGACGTTCCGTTCTCTGGTTCTACGCTCCCGGCTATTACCGGAATCATGTGCGCGACGCCGCGTTTGCGGAGGAGCTGACCGGGCTGCGTTTCCGCGTCGCGGAGACGGGCATTATGCCGATGCTGACTGAAACGCGGCTGAACGGAATCCGCACGACGTATGGACTGACCCGTGCGGTCTATCCGCGTCTGGTCTGCGATGATCCGGCGGCGGAACCGCTCGGATATTTCATCAACGGGACGACGATTGCGGGACGGCCCTGCGGAAGCGGAACCGCGTTGGCGCGGAAGAAGAATGAAGACTGGACCGCGCTCTGGTCGGCGTCGCCGTGTCTGCCGGCGGCATGGCTGATGGAGTTCGCGCGCGCAGCGGGAGTGCACATCTGGAGCGACCGCGGGGATCAGATTTTCACCGCGCCGGAGTGGATTGCGGTTCATGCGAAGTGGGACGGGCCGCTGACGCTGCGTCTGCCCCGCCGGATGTCGCTCCGCGCGTATCCGGAAGGAAACGTTTTTCCGGAAACGGATGCGTTGGAGCTGAACGTCAAGCGGGGCGAAACGTTGCTGTTTGAATATTGATCAGCTGCATGCCTGAAGAATGAGGTCGTGCAGCTTCGCCTCGTATTCATATGTGTATGGATTGACCGCCTCGCCGCGGACGTATTTTGCAAAATTGCGGAAGAGCCAGTCGTAGCGGAGGTGAGGCGGGAAGACGACGGGGCGGCTGTGGTCGAATCCCGGTTCCGCGCCGATGGTTTCGCGGGCGATGGTGTCGTCCCGGCCGTCGTCGCGCGGAAGTTCGATCGGCTGGATTTCAAAGCTGCCTTCCGTTCCGGAGATGATGAGGGAACGGCGGGCGGCACCGTTGATTTCCGCCGCGCAGGTTTTGACGAAGGAGAGTCCGTTTTTGTAGCGGAGAACGCAGAAGCCGTAATCTTTGGTGTCTGCGTCGACGCCGGTGCAGATGTTCATGGGAATGACCTCGTCGGGGAAGCCGCAGAAGTGGACTGCCATGTCGATCATGTGGCAGCCGAGGTAGTACATCATTCCGCCTTTGAATTTGCCGAGGAAGCGGCGGTATCCGGGGTCTCCGGTGACGCTCATCTGCCCTTCCACGCTGAAGATGCGTCCGAGCTTTCCCTGATTCTTGAGTTCGAGCGCGTAGCGGACGGCGGGATTTCCGCGGAACATGTAGCCGAGTGTGAGAACGAGATTTTTTTCTTTCGCGAGATTGCACATGCGGTGAAACTGTTCCGAATCCTGACTGCCCGGTTTGTCCATGTAGGTGTGGTATCCGGCTTCGAGGGAACGTATCGCGGTTTCAACGAGTTTCTCTTCATCGGTTTCGACGATGAAGGCGTCCGGTTTGCGCCGCAGGGCCTCTTCCCAGCTGATGAAGGGGAGTCCGGCATAGGGCGGAGTGTCGCGGATTTCTTCGCGGCGCGCGGCGTCTTCTTCGACGATGGCTTCGAGGGTGTAGAGTTCGCTGAGACCGCGCAGAGCGGTTGCGGCGTGTGCGGCGTGAACCGTCGGTCCGGTTCCGATCTGAATGACGCGCAGTTTTTCCATGAGAGTTCTCCCTTGTTTGAAAAATCAATTCTGTTTCGAAGCTGCTCTTTTAATATAATCTGCGAAAGTCGGTTTGAAAAATGCGGGAATCTGTGATAAAGTTGCAAAAATCAACGATTTTGGAGTTTGCAGATGAAATCCGTTCTCTACAAAGGCGGGGTCTCCGCATCCGAGGGACTCGCAGTCCGGTTCCATGCGATGGAAAAAGGACACTGCACCATTCAGCACTGGCATGAGTATTGCGAACTGGAATTCGTCATGAGCGGAAGCGGTCTGCACCAGGTCGGCGGGAAGGAGTATCGCTTTGCGCCCGGCGACTGCTGGCTGGTCGGCGGAATCGAAAGTCACGGAATTGTCGCGGAAGAGGAAACGGAGCTCGCGAATCTCTCCTTCTTTCCCGATCTTCTTCCGGAGGAACTCGGGAACGTGCTTGACGCGCGTCCGGTGATTCTCTGCCGTTTCCCGGCAACGCACCGGACGGAAATGGCGGTGCTGTTCCGCCGGATCGCCGCGGAGAGGGAGACGCCGCGGCCGTTTTCGCATTTGAACGCCTCCGTGCTGTTGGTTCAGATTCTGATTGCGGTTTTGCGCGAAGCCGGTGTCGACGCCTCCGAACCGCCGGCGTTTCTGCGGACCGTCACCGCGTGGGCCCGTCGTCATTTCCGGGAGGAGGCGAAGCTTTCCTCGCTGGCTTCCGAACTCTCGGTTTCGCCGAATCATCTGGGGAAGGTTTTCCGGAATGCGACGGGGATCGCCTTTTCGGATTACATTACGGGATTGCGTCTGAACCGCGCGTGTCATCTGCTGAGCAAAACCGATCTGCCGGTGAAGATTGTCGCTCTGGACAGCGGGTTCCGGTCGGTGGAATATTTTCACACTGTTTTCCGTGCGCACCTGGGGCGGACGCCGGCGGAGTATCGCGCGGAAGCGGAGAAAAAATAAGCGTTACTCTTTCACCAGTTCATAGGCGAATACAACGCCCTTGAATCTGAAGTTGTCGAGTTCAAGCCGGAATCCGTATTGCATTTTGAACGCCGTTACTTCCCCGATGCGGTTTCCGGCGGTGTCGAGCGCATGGATTTTCCAGTTTCCCGGAAGGTTCAGCGAAAGAGACGCGGTTCCATGTTTTGCCAGAAACGGCGTTTTGCCCCAGCTCTCCAGTCGGTCGAGCGAGGCGTTGCCGAACCGCATATCTGTTGCCTGCGTGTTGGTCAGGTGGAACAGCGTCAGGCGCCCGGCGGACTTCAACTCTGTCGTGTCGACGGGAATGAGGGCGAACACTGCGAATCCGCTGCTTGCCTTCACATGCAGAAGGTTCCCGTCGAGCGCACGAACCTTTCCGGTCACCAGGACTTCGCCTCCCGGCGCTGCGGCGCGGAAGGTTTCCGCTTTGTGATTGATTTCAAGTTCTCCGCCCGGCGCGGTGAAGCGTCCGCTTGCGGCGTCATGGCATCCTTCGGGAAGCAGACCCGCCGCAATCAGATTCGGTATGAGTGATTTGTCCGCTTTGAAAACGGGCAGTTTCGTTCCGTTCCCGTTTCCTGTTCCGAGATCGACCAGAGCGTTGAATTTATTTTCCCCTGAGAGCGTGGTGATGCCTCCGGTCCGCGCAAGATATCCGAGTTCGACAAACGCTTCCGGCGCTTCGGCTTCGCCTCCTTTGCGGAGCGGGTCTGTCATGATTCCTGCGAATGCGGATTTTGCGGGGGAGATTCCTCCGGAAAGAAACAGGTTTGCGCCGATTCTCTGCGAAAACGCTTTGACGGGGTCGGTCGCAATATCAAAGAATCCGTCAGTGCGGTTCGGGTTGGTGACGGAGCCGTTGCTGTGCGCGTAGGCAAAGGGAAACAGCGCATCCCAGTCCTGGAAGGCGGCGGTCGCGGCGGTCAGCGCGGGGCCCGCGGCGCGGAACTGATTCGGGTTCGCGTAATCGAATTCGGACACTGTGAAGGGCTTGCCGAACAGACGTGTCGGGAAGGTTGCCGCAGGAACGTTGGAGGCGGCGGCGACGGCGTTGCGCTGGTTTGGAATGACCGGAAGACTCCACGCTTTTCCGGCGAACCGCGGATGATCCCAGTAGGCGTGATTGTCGACGAAATCATAGTGGCTGCGCGCTTCGGCGAGTGCGAATCTGTCGAGAAAATTCTGGTCGGTGAGGAGCGTTTTGACTCCGAATGCGCGGAGGTCGCGCTTCATCTGTTCATAGCGCGAGATTGCGAGCTTCGAAAGGAAATGGTCGAAGTTTTTTCCGGGATGCGTTTCCCGCCATTGCGCGAATCTTTCTTTGTAAAGCCGTCCGGAAGTCGGCGTCGCGTTCCAGACATGTGCAGGATTCGCTTCATTGAGGAGCGACAGCGTGATCAGCGCGGGGTCATCCTTCAGCGCAAGCCCTGTGTACGGATTGACGTGCCCGAGGAATTCCTTTGCCCAGCGGAGCCAGTTTTCATACACGCGGTCATCGATGTAAAAGAGCGCCTTGTACTCCTGCGGCGTCTGGATTGCGCCCACACCGGGAATTTCGGCTGCGGGGATGTTGCGGCGTGAAACATAGACGTCTGTTGTGTAATAAATTCCGCGTTTCTTCAGAGTCGCGAGCAGGTAATCGAGCCGTTCCATGCGTTTCGGATCGAGCAGAGAGCCGTCGGCGGAATTGCGCGCGTAAATTTCATTGTCGTGGTGGTGAATGCGGACCGCGTTGAACCCGAATGCGGCGATGCGTTCCGCGAGTTCATGCGCGACTTCAT
Organism: uncultured bacterium; assembly: GCA_900549045.1. GTDB lineage: Bacteria > Verrucomicrobiota > Lentisphaeria > Victivallales > UBA1829 > UBA1829. The sequence continues at coordinate 6,889 of URNE01000004.1, forward strand.
CCGTCGGTCGCTGCGAGTCGCCGACGAAGTTTGGACCGTAGAAGCGGACGGGCGTACCCGGGCGGTCGCGGAATGTGAAATGTCCGTTGCCGTCAGGAACGATCGGGCCGTATTTTCCCGCGGGTGCATCGAGACGGGCGGAGAAATCGAGTGCGCTTCCGGGTTTTACATTGCGGCTGTATTCGAACGCTTTCCATTCTGCGTTCTGCTTTGCGCTGTACGGCGGACGGCTGACGGATCCGAGTTTTTCTCCGAATTCGCCCGCTTTGCCGTGCCGGATCGTGAATGCGAGTTTCGCCTTGCTGACCTTTCCGTCATGGGGGAGAAAGCCGATGCGCATTCCGAAAGTCGAGCCGTTCCATTTGCGTCCGTCCTGAATGCGGAAATGGAAATTGCCTTCAAAGAGGATTTCCCCGGTTTTCGAGGGAATGCGGACGCGCTTTGCCGTGCCGTCGAAGATGGTCGCCTTGCCGAATTCGATCGGGAATTCATGGAGCTTGCCGTCGATTTCAACTTTGTTGCCCGCATAGAGCGAAACGGGGAGGGGTGTTTGGAGACAGATCGTGCGAATCAGCGTTCCCTGCCTGAGGTCTAGAATGCCTTCGAATTTTCCGTCGGCAAGCGCAAACGAAAGGCCGCCGCTTCCGGCGTCGGGAAGTTCGAGATAGAATTCCACGCGTTCATTTGAACTTTTGACGGGACGGAAGATGCGCGGAGCTTTCCGTGGCTGCCATGCGTGCCAGCTTTGGCTGAACGTGGTGGGCGTGCCGCGCCAGCCGTCGAGTTCAAGCGAACCGTCTTTTTGAAGAACGGGAGCTGCTGCGTTCAGAAAAGCGAGGCTTCCGAGGAGAAGCGTGAGTGCGGTGAGTTGTTTTTTCATTATTCTTCTCCGTAAAAGAAGAGCGCGCCTGCGCCGACCTGTGCCTGAATGCCCGAACGCAGATTTGTCGCCGCATGGAGATCGGCGTAAAGGGTGTTGACGCGCAGATTGTGCACTGCCCAGTAGCGGTCGGTGTTGGTGCTGGAGGTAACGAGGCTCTGTCCGCCAGCTCCCGACTGTCCGTCTTTGCCGCCGGAGAGTTTCGCCTGCATCCGGGTGTCGGCAAGCATGATGAGGCCGGCGGGAGCTTTGCTCATGCGGAGAAGACTTGTGTTTCCGCTTCCGCGCTGAAGCCAGGGTTCGGAGCTGACGAAGTTTCCGCCCGCCCAGTTCCCGGCGGCCTTGCCGTTGTAATAACCGTTGATGTTGGTTCCGTAAATGTATTCGTAATAGGTCCAGTTCGCATCGGTGGTGATCTTCTGTTCAGTGCACTGGAAGACTTTGTTGTGTTTTTTCGGGATGTAGTTGTTCGCCGCGAGGTACTGCGCGTAGTTCGCCTTGTTGCGTGTGTGACCCTTGGGATGCATGTTCCAGCTTCCTCCGTTCCAGTACATGACAAACCAGTCGTTCCAGTCGTTTGCATAGGAAAGCGCGGTGATCCCGATTTGCTTTTGATTGGAGATGCAGTTGATCGTCCGCGCCTTTGCACGTGCTGAATTGAGCGCCGGAAGCAGCATTCCGGCGAGGATGGCGATCACAGCAATTACCACAAGGAGTTCCACAAGGGTGAATCTGTTGAATTTCCCCTTGAGACGTGAGGAGGGTGATGTGTTTTTTGTTTTCATGGTGTTGCATGCCTTTCGTTTTCATGGTTTGTGTTCGTTATTTATATTATACACGATAAAAGGAAATTTGACAATGCACAAAAATTGCATTATAGTACACAAAATACGCAAAATGCAAAAAAAAGGTGCTGTCCGGATGAAAGAGGATATTGTATACGGCCGAAGGCGAGACGGGCGTTCGCCGCTGGTGATTACCTGTGCGGGAGCCTCGTATTGCGACGGGAGTTACCACATCGCCCGCCGCGGAATACCGATTCTGGTTGCGGAATATGTTGTGAGCGGACGCGGTGTTCTGGTCGTCGATGGCGAGCAGTACACACCGGAAGCGGGGGATGTCTATCTGGTTCCGCCGAATTCCACGCACTATTACGCTTCGGACCGTACAAATCCGTGGGTCAAGCTCTGGTTCAACGTCGGCGGGACGTTCATAGTCGATCTTCTCGCCGCATACGGACTGACCGAAACGGTGCTCCTGAAGAACTGTCCGCTTCGTGAGCGTTTCGAGGAGGGGTTGCGCGAACTGAAAACCTCGAAGGAGGTGGATGATGTTCTGGCCGCGCGGATCATTGTTCCCCTTCTTGCGGAACTGCATCTTTTTGCGGAGAAGAAGCGCCGCAAAAAGACCGCCGCGGATGCCGTTCAGCAGTATATTGAGAGTCTTCCGCCCGGCGCGCCGCTGGAGACGAAGGTTCTGCATCAGTGTTCAGGACGTTCGATGTCGCAGACGATCCGCATATTCAAGAAGGAGTTCGGCACAACGCCGTATGCTTTGTTTCTGGAACGGAAGCTGAAGACTGCGAAATATCTTCTGAAGAGCACATCGTCTCCGGTGAAGGAGATCGCCTTGTCGCTCGGCTGGCAGAATCCCAGTTATTTTGCCCGTTACTTCAAACGCCGAGTCGGTCTGACCCCGGGCGAATATCGCAATCAGCCCCCCGTCGCCGAGCAGCGTCCCGGCTGTCAGCCCCCTCAGACGGATGAACAATCACACTTTTTCGTTTGAAGGAATGCTGCTCGCGGACGGTGATCAGCTTTTGCGGTGGCTGTCGCGCAGAAAACGTCGACGGTCGTAGCAGTACATCTGCCACGCATTCCACATGTTGTGGCAGAAAATGTAGAAGATCGGTCCCATGGCAACCAGGGCGCTTGCGTAATGAAGGGCCAGATACATTGTGAAGGTCGTGTTCTTCTGGCCGAGAAGCTGACTGCATTCGCGGCGGTAACGTCTGGGCGCAAGATATTTCCCGAACCAGAAGTTGCAGAAGCAGATCACTGCGGAAATCAGCGCGATTCCGGCGACGTTCCACATTGAAACATGCGGATTTTCAATGAAGTAGTTCCGCGCGATCGCCGCAAGGATGAACAGTGTAAACGACCACAGCAGGAAAGAAAACGTTTTCAGTTTCTTCGGGAGTTCCCGCAGCTTCGGCCGGATGGTGCGCAGAATCACGGCCGCCATGAACGGAAACGCAATCACCTGAAGCAGAGTCACCGCAACCCGTCCGATGAAGCTGGCTGTGAACTGTCCCGTCACCATCGGGAGGAGAAAGAGCAGCGAGAGCGAAACGAAAACGTTCGTGATCGTGAAGCCCGTCAGCGCAAAGCCGATCCGTCCGTTCAGGAAGGCGACGACGACCGGAGCCGCCGTTGCGGTCGGCGTGATGCCGACAAAGAACGCCGCATTCGCCAGCGAAGGATTCTGCGGGAACAGAAGTTTCAACGCAAAGTAGGGAAGCGTCCCCATCAGCAGGTTCGCACCGAGAAGATACCAGTGTTCCTTCCGCGGTTTGAGTTCGCTGAAGCGGATTTGCAGACACGACATGAAGACCATTACGGTCAGCGCCCAGCGCACGGCGTTGTAAGGCGGGTCGTTCAGAACATGAACCTGCGGGAAAAGCGCTCCCAGCAGGAACGGGATAAAGATCATTGCAGGCCGAGTGAAAGTCTTCAGCATAAACCGCTCCGGAAAATAAAAAGCGTCCCGATTCGGGACGCTTGAGTTTATCGTTGGAGCGGGTGAAGGGAGTCGAACCCTCGTGGCCAGCTTGGGAAGCTGGAGCATTGCCGTTATGCTACACCCGCATCAATGTTCCTATATTATACTCTCTTTTTCGCAGAGTTCAAATTGAAATTGATTTTTTTTGCGTTTTTTCAGCGTTTCGCCGTGAAGAAGAGCCTCGGGAAGCGCTGTCTCAGTGCGGAGGTACTGTTGCCGGGACCGCAGCCGACATCCAGAATCAGACGGTGGATCAGGTCGCGAGAGGGCTGTGTGCGTTCCTTTTCGAACTTCAGATACTGTTTGGAGTCCCAGTTTCCCATAATGAGCTCCTGTCGAATTCGATCGGCGCTGTTCCGTTTAGCGCGAGTGCGCGGTTGATTGCGGAGAACGGACGGCTCCCGAAGAATCCGCGGTATGCGGAGAGCGGAGACGGGTGCGCCGACTGTATGACGGTGTGTCGCGCGGTATCGATCAGCGGCAGTTTTTTCTGCGCCGGACCGCCCCAGAGCACAAACACCACAGGACGCGGAAATCCGCTGACGGTCCGTATGACGGAGTCGGTGAATTCCTCCCAGCCGTGTTTCTGATGCGAGCCCGCGGCATGTGCGCGGACGGTCAGGACGGTGTTGAGGAGCAGGACCCCCTGTTTGGCCCACTCTTCCAGCGATCCGCTTTCCGGAACCGGCGAGCCGAGATCGGCGTTCAGTTCCTTGAAGATGTTGCGGAGAGATGGCGGAAATTTTACACCCGGACGCACCGAAAAGGCGAGCCCGTGCGCCTGCCCGTCGTCATGATAGGGGTCCTGTCCGAGAATCAGCACGCGGACTTTGTCCGGCGGAGTCAGGCGGAAGGCGCTGAAGAGGTCTTCCCGCGGCGGGAAAATCTGTTTCTCCGCGTATTCCTTTTCCAGAAACGCGGACAGTGAACGGAACGAAGCGGCTTGCAGCGCGGGTGCGAGAAGCTCACGCCATTCCGCCGGAAGCTGTTCCGCCAGATTCATTCACGGCCTCCGGAAACGCTCTTTTCGAGCCAGTCGGAGATCTTCTCGGTGACGATTTCAAATTCATTTTCGATATCGCCGACGCGCAGGTCGAGGTCGGCGATCTCTTCCGGTTCCAGCACCGCGTCGCGGTTGAGAATGAAGAGTGTATCGAGAATTTCCCTGTGGACATGCACCATGCCGGACTTCAATTCTTCCGGCGGAACCGCGCCTTTGTGCTCAAGAACGATTGCGGAAAGCTCGATGCGGCGGTCGGTCAGCTCCAGAAGACGCTGGCGGAGCGGGGCTTTCGGCGAGTCGATGTTGTGGCTGTAGCGGTCCGCCAGAGTTTCCCAGAGCTCTTCCACGAAGTTGAGGTAGGCGGCTTCCTGCGCGTCGTCGGTGAATGTGAATTTGATGAGATCTTCGTGAACCCGTTCAAATTCTTCGAAGCTTTCCGCGCCGCTCGCAATGGTGTCGAGCATGTATGCCTGGAGTTCGGTTTCATGAACGGGGGCGTGGATTTCATGCAGGATGGCGTCGATGGACTCCATGGAGCCTTTCGAGGCGGAAAAATCGTTCGGGGACATATCGCCGAACGGCCCGTCCTCCTGCGGAACATGCGAATGGTCGTGTCCGCAGGCGCAGCCGTGCGCATGGCCCTCATGGTGCTCATGGCCCTCTTTTTCCGCCTCGTCGCCGTGTTCGCGGAGATGTTCTTCCGGCTTGGCGGAAGTGTCTTCCAGCGCGTCGTTGGAAATGAGCGTCCACTCGGAGCCGTCGCGGCGGAAGGAGATGGTCTGCATCATATTGTGGTAGAGGTCGATTGCCGGACCCGGCAGTTTGCGGATGTCGTTTCCGGAAGCGGCGGCGTAGATGTAGGCATACATGATCTGTTCGTGGATTTCGAGAGAATCCTTGTAGTCGAAACAGACGTCGGTGAGAGCGTTTTCGAATTTGTCGATCCAGCGGTCGATCTCCTGGGGAGTCGGGGAGTCGATACGGGAAACGTGAGAGATTTTCCATTCGCCGTCCGCCCAGGATTTGATTTCAAAGCGGATGTAGTCGCCGTTGCGGAATCCGGTGTTGCGGTAGAATTCGGAGAAGTTGAAGGCTTCGAGAAGCACGGGCATGGACCCGGAGAGTCCGCCGCGGTCGCGGATGGCGTCGTGGTTCTCCTGTGATTCGGCGACGAGCATGTCGATTGTTCCCGCCGGACCCAGCATGAAGAAGAGGTCGGAGACATCCTTGTAGGGCAGGCGGACTTCGGTCAGTTCGAACGGGGCGGAGACTTTTCCGCTGGCGAATTCGAGTTCATCCGCATAGAGTTCCGCCGGGTGGAAAGGTTCCAGACGCGCCGCCGGGATGAAGATTCCGCGTTCCAGCTCAACCGGTCGCGGCTTGCAGAGGAACGAGGTTCCGCGGAAGAAATTGTTGAGAATGTAATAGAGGTCGGAGGAGTGCTTGCGGGCGACAAACTCGCAGGAATCAAGAATGTTGCAGATGCGGCGTATGGTGTTTTCGCGCTCTTCACCGGCCGACTGCGGGTCGAGGTCGGCGGCGAGTTCCTCCGCGTCGAACGACTCCTGTTTCGAGTTCATGACGAATTGCATGACCGCTTTTTCGAGATTGTCGTAGCTGAGCATCGGTATCTCCCTTCTCAGAATGCGGAAAGGTTCATCCGCTGAAGTTTTTTGTGCAGGAAATCGTTGACGGCGTTTTCCAGTTCGGGCTGTTCCCAGGTGCGCATGGTTTCGATGTCATAGGCGTCGGCAAGATCGAATTCGCCGCTGCGGATGCGGTTCAGACTGTGCAGACAGGCTCCGCAGCCGAGTTTCGCGCCGAGGTCCGCGCAGAGCGTGCGGATGTAAGTCCCCTTGGAGCAGTCGACGGTGAAATCCGCGAACGGAAGGTCGATGTTTGTCACCCGGATGGAATGGATGGTGACCGGAACCGGATCGCGTTTGACTTCCACGCCTTTGCGGGCGAGATCGTAAAGACGCTCGCCGTCTTTTTTCTTTGCGGAGACCATCGGGGGAACCTGCAGAATGTCGCCCTCAAAGGAGTTGAAGGTTTCGCGGAGCATATCTTCGGTGATGCCGTCGGTCGGCGCGGTGCGGATGACTTCTCCGTCGAGATCCTGAGAATCGGTTTCGGTGCCGAGCTGGATGCGGGCTTCGTAGACTTTGTTTTCTCCGCTGAATTTCTGGCTGAGCTTGGTGAATTTGCCGAGGACGACGACGAGGAGACCGGTCGCCGCCGGGTCCAGCGTGCCGCAGTGTCCGACTTTCGGAACATTGAAGCGCGAACGGACAAAGCCGACAACGTCGTGACTGGTCCAGCCCGCGGGTTTGTTGACAAGGAGAATGCCGCTCCGGTCGAAGGGGGGCAGACGGCGCTTATTGGGGGTGTTTCTCATGTTGGTTCAATTCCGTTTCAACGTGTTGCAGTAAAATTTTCTCCGCCTCTTCCATGGTTGGAGCTGTGATGGTGCAGCCTGCGGCCATTTCGTGGCCTCCGCCGCCGAGGGCGCGGGCGATGCGGCCGGCGGAATAAGGTTCGCGCTTGGCGCGGAGCGAGGCTTTCCAGCCGTCCTTTTCCGGTCGGAGCGTTGCGGCGATTTCGACTCCGTCGATGTTGCGCGGAATTTCGATCAGACTGTCCGTTTCGCGCATTTCCACTCCGTACTTTGCTAGAACTTCCGGATCGAGATACATCCACGCGAACTTTCCGCCGAACGCCGTTTTCAGGCGGTTCAATGCGAACTCCGCCTCCAGGCGGACGAAGCGTTCCGGACGCGAACTGAAGATGGAGACGATGATGCGTTTGTGATCCGCTCCGAGCTCCATGAGTTCCGCCGCCGTGCGGAATGCATTCGGGGAAGTGTTCTGAAAACGGAAACAGCCGCTGTCGGTGATGAGTCCGAGCAGAAGCCGCGTCGCATTCTCTTGGCTGATGCGGAATCCCGCGTCGCGGAAGAGCGCATAGAGGTTCTCCGTGCACGCTGCCGCGTCCGGAGCGACAAGATTGAGCGTGCCGAAATTCGGGTTGTCCGGATGATGGTCAATGTTGATGAGGGTCTGGCAATGCTCGAACGGATATCCGCCGGCCGCAACCCGGTCCGGTTTGGAGCAGTCGGCTGTGATGAACACATCCGCCTCGATTCCCTCCGCCGACTGGAGGATTCCTTCGGCGGGGAGGAAGGGCGCAAGATCTTTGGACGGCTGTTCGGGCAGGATGCCGAACGCCTGGAAACCGTTGTCGCGCAGAATGGAGACGGCCGCGCCGAGCGATGCGACGGCGTCGCCGTCCGGCCGCACGTGCACTGCCACGAGAATAGTCTGCGCGGTGCGGAGCGCGGCGAGAAACGGGGAGTCCATCACTTCTCCTCCTCAAGTTCGCGGAGGATGTTGAGGACGCGGTCGCCCTCTTCAAGGTTGCGGTCTGCGGTGAAGCGGAGGACCGGGGTGTACTTGAGCACGATTGTTTTTGCGATGCGCTTCTGAATCAGGGCGCGTTTGCTTTCGAGAAGCTGGATCACCTCATCCTCCGCCTGCGCGCCGCCGCCGTAAACGCTGACGTAAACGGTTGCGTTTTTGAGGCAGGAGGAGCACTGGACTTTGGTGATGGAAATCAAGGTGTTTTCGCGCGAGATGTTCTCTTTTTCGAGGATTGCGGCGATTTCCCGTTTGAGGATTTCGTTGACACGGGCTATGCGGTCGGGGGCAAATGCCATGATGAATTCTCCCGTTTGAAACGATGAAAAACGTGGTCCCGCGGGTGTGCGGGACCTGAGATTTTACAGCGTTGCTTTTTTCAGTTCAATATCGTAAATCTGAATGATGTCGTTGACGTCGAAGTCGGCAAAGTTGTCGAGCTTGATTCCGCATTCGAGGCCCTGTTTGACTTCGCGGACATCGTCGTGGAAGCGGCGGAGGGAGCGGACTTCACCGTTGAAGATGAGTTCGCCGTGGCGGAAGACGCGAGCTTTCGCACCGACCTTGACCACGCCTTTTTCGACGATGCATCCGCAGACTTTCGGTCCTTTGGAAAGTTCGAAAATCTGGAGAATCTTCGCCATGCCGAGTTCGCGCTCGCGCTTCTCCGGAGCGAGGCGTCCGGTCAGAGCGTCGGTGATATCCTCAATCAGTTCGTAGATGATGCTGTAGAGGCGGATTTCGACGTTTTCTTTTTTCGCCAGCGTGTTGACGCCCGGGTTGACGCGGACGTGGAAGCCGACCACGATGCCGTGCGAGGAGGCTGCAAGCAGCACATCGTTTTCGGTAATCGCGCCGACTCCGGCGTGGATGACGTTGATGGTGATCTTGTCCGACGGCAGTTTTTTGAACGATTCCACAATCGCTTCGCAGGAACCGTTGACGTCGGCTTTGAGGACGACGCAGAGGGACTGCTTTTTATCGGATTCCATTTTGCTGAAGAGCGCTTCGAGGCTGGCTCCGGAAGCGGAGGTGCTGAGGAGATTCTCTTCGCGTTTCTTTTCCGCGCGGGATTCGGCGAGCTCTTTTGCATGATGTTCGGAGGAGCAGACAACAAGTTTGGTTCCCGCTTCGGGCACGCCGCTGAGTCCGGCGACCTTGACGGGGGTTCCGGGGCCGGCGGATTTGATGCGCTGACCGCGGTAATCTGTCAGATTCTTGACTTTGCCCCAGAACTCTCCGCAGAGAATCGGATCACCGACTTTGAGCGTTCCGTTTTTGACGACGATGCTGGCGGTGGGACCGAAGCCCTGTTCAAGCTGGGATTCGAGAACATATGCGATGCCGGGACGCTTCGGGTTCGCCTTGAGTTCAAGCATTTCCGCTTCGAGCAGAATCCGTTCAAGCAGATCCTGAATGCCCATCCCGGTGCGCGCCGAGACGCGGATTGCCGCGACGCTGCCGCCCCAGTCTTCCGACATGAGGTTGTTCTGCTGCATGTTGAGCAGAACCTTGTCCGCATTCGCATCGGGAAGGTCCATTTTGTTGATGGCGACGATGATCGGCACTCCGGCGGCCTTTGCGTGGTTCATCGCTTCGATGGTCTGCGGCATGAAGCCGTCATCCGCGGCGACGACGAGCACGACGATATCGGTGACGTTTGCTCCGCGGGCGCGCATTGCGGTGAACGCCTCGTGTCCGGGAGTGTCGACGAAGGTGATTGTCTTGCCGTTGAGGTTGACGACCGACGCGCCGATGTGCTGGGTGATTCCGCCGGCTTCGCCGCCCGCGACGTCGGTCTTGCGGATGCGGTCCTGCAGAGAAGTCTTGCCGTGGTCGACATGTCCCATGAAGGTGACGATCGGACAGCGCGGAACAATGTCCTTCGGATTGTCCTTGTATTCAAAATCTTCCGGATGCTCGGTATCTTCGGCGGTTTCGGGCTTCGCCTCTTTCTCCTTTGCGCCGACAACGAGTTTGATCCCGCATTTTTTCGCGAATTCGGTCGCGACTTCGGGCGTGACAGTCTGATTGATGCTGGCGAGCACATTCATGCGCATGAGTCCGCTGACAACCTCGTTCGGTTTTTTGCCGAGCGCCTCGGCGAGCGCCTTGACGACGATCGGCGGGGTTATGGAGACTTCGGCTTCTGCGGGACCGGCGGCTTCCGTCTCTTTTTTCGGATGTTTTTTCGCCGCAAGATCTTCGCAGACAAGCTCTGCGATTTCCAGCGACTCGGGAGGAATTGTGGAGGATGCGTTTTTGACGTTGTCAAGACCGCCCTGTTCAATCAATTCACGGATCACATCTTTCGGCGACAAACCGTATTTGCCTGCGAGATCTTTGACTTTCGTTGCTTTTGCAGACGCCATATTTTCATCCTCCGGAACCGGGTCTGACTCTTATAGAGAAGAGTCGGCCCCGTTTTGTTTCGCTAATTTTTCAAGAATAGTACTGACCGTTTCGGGAGCGAGTCCTTCGATCGCTTCCAGATCGGCCACCTGCACGGCCTTCAGTCCGTCGATGGAGAGAAAACCGTTGTTGACGAGAATTTCCGCATCCTCCACCGGGATTCCGAGCTGAGCGGAAAGGTCTTTCGTAACGCGGTTTTTCTTTTCGTCGAACGACTCTTCGGCTTCCGGCTCTTCAACCGCCTTGATGTCGATCTTCCAGCCGGTGAGCTTCTGCGCGAGTTTGACGTTCTGAGCTTTTTTGCCGAACGCCAGACGCGAGTTTTCCGGAGTTACCAGGAAAGTGACGACCTTGTTCGCGGAGTCGGCGGTAATTCGTTCCGCCTTTGCCGGATGCAGCGCGTTGGCGACGTACTCCTCGATATCGTCGGAGTAGTTGATGACGTCGACGCGTTCGCCGCCGAGTTCGTTTGTGATGTTTTTGATGCGCATTCCGCGCATTCCGACACACGCGCCGACGGGGTCGATGCGGGGATCGTTGCTGCGGACGGCGATTTTCGTGCGGACGCCCGGATCGCGGGCGATGGCGACGATCTCGACGACGCCGTCATGAATTTCGGAAACTTCCCGCTCGAGAAGCCGGCGGATGAACTGCGGCAAAGTTCTGGAGAGGATCAGGCTTGGACCGGCGACGTTGATGTCGACTTTGACGAGCAGAGCGTTGATGCGGTCGCCGGGCATGTACTGTTCTCCGGGAACCTTGTCGCGGGAACCGAGAATGCCTTCGGATTTCTGGAGATCCACGATGATGGAACCCGCGTCGAAACGGCGGACGGTTCCGTTGACGATCTGCCCGACTTTGTCGGCGAATTCATCGCGGACAATCTCTTTTTCCGCTTTGCGGATCTGCTGCAGAATTGCCTGTTTTGCCGTTTGGGCGGCGATGCGTCCGAAATCCTTGGGTGTGACTTCCCAGCGGATTTTTTCACCGAGCTGAGCTTCGGGCATGCGTTCGCGGGCCGTCTCCAGAAGGATCTGGTCGTTGTTCGGATTTTCGGCGACGACTTCGAGAAGCGCCCATGCGCGGATGTCCCCGGATTTCCTGTCGATTTTCACCTCGAGCTCATTGGCCGGGTGAATGCTTTTTCTGGACGCGGTAAGCAGCGCTTTTTCGACCGCGTCGATGAGCTGATCCTTGCTTACTCCCCGCTCCTGTTCGATATATTCAAGAATGGCCAGAAGTTCGTGATTCATTGTCGTTTCCTCCACCCTGCGGATTGATAATGTCCATATTTTTTGACAACCGTATCAAAAAATAAGGCGGGAAAACCCGCCGGGGCACGGACACAGGGGCGTCCGTGCCGGACAATCTCTATATATCACACATTTCGGAATTTTTCAATCCCGGAATCTGCATTTCACGGAATATTTCCGTTTTGTTTTAATGAAACAAAGGCGAATTAGGAGGTTCCCCATTTGCAGCTTGTTCAGATAAAAGTGA
>URNE01000005.1 GCA_900549045.1 uncultured bacterium
AGATCGGAAGAGCGTCGTGTAGGGAAAGAGTGTAGATCTCGGTGGTCGCCGTATCATTAAAAAAAAAAAAAAAAATACAAACAGAACATACCCGTAAAAAATACAGAAAAAAGAAGGAGAGATCCATGGATTTCCTGAAGAAACTCTTGTTGGCCGCCGCAGTCCTCTGCATCGTCGGAACCGCCGCACCCGCTATGGCTATTGACCAGGCGGAAACAGATTCCTATGCGGAAAATGTGACTCGCAAGCTCGGACGAGGCATTATCAACACCGGATTCGGAGCTCTGGAACTCCCATTGAAAATTTACAAAGTCAACTTCGAGGAAGGCGGGCTCGCCGCCTGCACCTACGGAGTCCTTTATGGAGTCTATGAAGTGGTCAAACGCGAAATCGTCGGCGTCGTAGAAATCGCCACCTTCCTTGTTCCGCTGCCGGGATGCATGCCCGATGAACGCGAAGCCGGATGGGGATACGGACCGATCCTCCGCCCCGAATGGATCATCACGCCGGAAACCAACGCCTACAACGTTGTCTATCCGAACTCCGCCATGCTGAACTGAGATTCCGTTTGCCGGAACCAGACCGGACGGACGGCGGTTCGTCCGGTTTTCTTTTATCCACCCGCAGCGCAAAAGAGAAATCGCCATGTCTGACCAAGCTAAAATCAAAGTCGGAGTCGTCGGTGTCGGCGTCCTCGGCAGATATCATACAAAAATCTACAGTGAATCCCCGAACGCGGAACTCGTCGGCGTCTACGATGTAAACCCGAAAGCCGCCGAAGCCGTCGCAAAGGAATTCGGAACGAAACCCTTTGCGACCATCCGCGAGCTTGCGGAACAGTGCGACGCTCTCAGCGTTGCCGTTCCCGCAACCGAACACCATGCCGCGGCAATGGAACTCATGGAGATGAACAGGCACGTCCTCATGGAAAAGCCCATCGCCGCAACCGTCCCCGAAGCGGAGGAAATGGTCCGCGTCGCAAAAGAGCGCAACCTTGTCTTCGGAGTCGGACACGTCGAACGTTTCAACTCCGCAATGGATTATCTGGAGAAGCATCACTCCAAGACCCTCTTCATCGAAGCGCACCGTCTTGCAAAATATCCGCCGCCGCGCCCGGGAATGCACCGCCGCGGAACGGAAGTCAGCGTCGTACTCGACCTCATGATTCATGATCTCGACCTCGTCCTCACCATGGTCGGAGCTCCCGTGGAACGCGTCGACGCCGTCGGAATCCCCGTTCTGAGCAAAACCGAAGACATTGCAAACGTCCGCATCAAATTCACAAACGGCGCAGTCGCAAACGTCACCGCCAGCCGCGTCAGCTCCGATCCCATGCGCAAATTCCGCGTTTTCCAGACCGATTCCTACATCTCGATGGACTACGCGAACCACACGGGCAAGATCTACCGCCGCGGCCTCATCGGCGTCTCCAAGAAGCAGGTCGACCTCTGCGAAAAGAACGCTCTCGCGGCCGAACTGGAAAACTTCATCGCCTGCGTCGCCGAAACCAAAGCGAACGGCGGAACCGTCGTCAACCCGCGTGTTTCGGGACAGGATGGGCTCAACGCCCTCGCCCTCGCCGTGCGCATCACCGATGAGATTTCCGCATACAACAACAAATACGGTCTTTACAACCTCCGGAAACTCTGATGTTCCGCCGCGCTCCCTCAAAAATCAATCTCTATCTGCGCGTCTGCGGAAAACTGCCGAACGGCTATCACGAGATTGAAACGCTGTTCCTCCCGCTGAACGATCCCGCCGACGAGCTGGAAATTTCGTTCCGCGACGATGAACGGGGGGAGATCACAGTTGATTCCGACGCCGCGCTCCCGACCGGACGAGACAACCTTTGCGGCAAAGCCGCGGAGGCAGTCTGCGCTGCGCTGGGAATCCGGCCGTCGATCACAGTTTTCATCCGCAAACACACGCCGGTTGCGGCGGGCATGGGCGGAGGGAGCTCGGACGCCGCCGCCATCATCAACGCCGTCCAGCGGCAATACGGTTTTCTTCCGGACCGTGGAGCTTCCGCCGCGCTCTCCTGCGGCGCGGATGTCCCGTTCTTTCTGAACCCGGTTCCGGCAATCGGACGCGGACTGGGCGATCAGCTGGAGCCGCTTCCCGAACTCCCGCCCCCGCCGATCCTGACCGTTCCCATGCCGTTTCCGGTTTCAACGCCGTGGTCCTACGGACATATTGTGCATACGGATGATACGCGTCCGCTGGAGCCGCTTCTTTCCGCGCTTCAGGACAGGGATTATGAACGGGCGGCGCAATTCCTGCGCAACGATCTCGCGGTTGCCGCATGGAAGAAGTTTCCGCTCCTCGGCATGACGGCGGAAAAATTGAAATCTCTCGGCGCTCTCGGAGTTCAGATCACCGGCAGCGGCCCGACGCTCTTCGCACTCTTCGCCGACACGGCGTCCCGCGACCGCGCGGCGGCACTCATGCGCGGCTGAGTCCGCAGCCTCTTCACGCCTTCGAGATCATGCCGTTGCGGATGAGACACGCTTTGCAGTCGCATGCGGTTTTCGCGCAGAAATTCGCGTAAATGTGCAGAACGCCCTGACGCGACGCGGCGTCTTTGAAGAGCTTTTCGGCGGAAGCGGAATCGCGGAACCATTTGTCTATCGCGGTTGTGAACACATGGTTCTTCTGCGTACGGGGAAGATTGCGGAAGGCGGCGTCCACACGGTCAGCCAGCTTTTCATTTCTCTCCAGAAGCGCATATGCGCGCAGCGACGGCAGAATCACATCCGCAGCAAGCTCGCGCGCACGTTCCTCGCCCGTGACCGAAGCGGCAAGCTTCAACTCACCCGCCCGGAACGTCGTGTGGCGATTCCAGAACGGATCATTCTGAATCAGCTCCGAAAGAAGAGTCCCGCGGAACACCTTCGCATCCGGGGAGGTTCTCAGGAGCTCCATCCAGCGCGGAAGCGGATTCAAACCGTGACGCTTCAGACACATGCACAAACCGGCGACACGGCGCTCCGGAGAGTTCAGAGGACGTCCGCCGTCGCGCTTCCACTCGATCGGCGGGGCGGAGTCCGGACGGAGCATCCACCAGCATTCCCAGATCCGCTTCGCCTCGGCAAGATTCTCCGCCGGGACCTCGCCGCTGCTCTCCGCGGGCAAAAGCCCCGATTCCCCCCACAGAAGCGGCCCGGCGTGAGTTTCCAGCTGCTCGCGCGGATATTTCGTCCACACGCGGTTCAGAAGTTCCGCGAACGCCGGACGGTTCCGCTTGAAGCCGTAAGCATCGAACAGACGCGTCAAAAACGCATATTCCGTTCCGTGACGGATAATGTCATGCAGAATCAGATGCGCGCGGGCGTGCATCCGTTCCACTCCGGCGCAGACGAAAATTTCATGGATTTCAGACGGAGAAAGGCGGTCGAATATTCCGGCGCACTCCCCCTTCCCCGTGCAGAGCGGCGGCGGATAAGAATCGATTTTCGCTTCGGAAGGAAGCAGATAAACCGGAAGCTCCGGATTCTCATCTTCCAGACGCTCGACGACGTGAAGCGCGACCCGGTCATAGAGCGGATTGCGGTTGTGTCCGTGGCGGAACCAGTCGCGGCTGTTGCGGTGAACTTCCACATCGCCCTGAACGGCACGTCCGCCGATCCGGAGCTTGGCGTTGCGGAAGTCGGGACCGGCCTCGACATTCCAGGTTCCGCGCGAAAGAACGGAAAAAGGGGTTCCGTCCGCAAGATGAAGCGGAGTGTTCAGCGGAATGCGGTTCCAGCGGGCCTGAAGCACTCCTTCATAGGAGGAACAGGGCTCCGCAAGACGCAATATTTCAGCAATTCGTTCTATTTGTATTTGCATTTTACGCGTTTATCCTGTATTGTAGAAAGCAATATACAGGAAGATACGGCATGAAAACGCAAAAATCAAGGATCGGACTTTATTTTTTCATAATTCTTTTCTGTCTCGCAACCGCACTGTTCTTTTTGCTGCCGCATCACAGCCTGAAACGACAGGCGTCACCCGGACGCGAAACGACGATAGCAGAGCTGAAACTCCGCCGGACGCCCATCGTGAAAGCCATTGAAATCATCCAGCCGTCCGTCGTGAACTTAAGCACGAGCCGGATTGTCAACCGTCCTGCAGCCGCGTGGCTGACCGATACCGCGGACGGAGACCGCACCACAGGCCCCCGTCCGGAACGCGGACACTCCATCGGAGCCGGCTGCATCATCGACCCGGCAGGGCTGATCGTCACAAGCGCTCACGTCGTCAGCCAGGCGACTGAAATCATCGTCACTCTCAAGGACGGACGCCGATTCCGCGCCTTCCCCGTTGCGGAGGATGTGCAGAACGACATAGCGCTTCTGCGCATCGACAGGCCGCGCGGGGTCTTCTCCGCCATCCACGGGATTTCCCCCGACGACATGATGCTCGGAGAAACCGTCATCGCCGTCGGCAGTCCGTACGGACTCGACGGAACAGTCACGGTCGGCGTACTGAGCGGTATCGGACGGACCCTGCTTCGAAACGGGAAAGAGCTCTTCCGCGATCTGCTTCAGACCGACGCCGCCGTTCACCCGGGCAACAGCGGCGGTCCGCTGATCAATCTGAGCGGACGGATGATCGGCATGAACATGGCGGTCCGCCGCGATACCCCCGGAATCGGTTTTGCAATTCCCATGCTGCGGCTTGAAAACACTCTTGCTAACTGGATGCTTCCGGAGTTTCTCACTTCGGTCAGCATCGGAATCATCCCCGGGATGAATCCGGACGGAACGATCTTCATCCGCAAGATTCTGCCCGGTTCGCCCGCGGCCTCCACTCTGCTGAAAGAGAAAATGTCCATCAACGAACTCAACGGCTGGGCTCCGCACGGGAATCTGCTGGAGTTCCTGCGCAGGCTCGTCCGCCTGAAAGCGGGAAAACCGTTTGAACTGCGCATCGGCGGACTCCCGAATCCGGTCGTCATCACACCGGCCGCGATTCACCGGACGGACGGGGCGATGTTTGCAAATCTCAAACTCTCGCTCTCGCTGGAGGAGCTGACGCCCGAGCTGATGAAGGCACTGCGCTATCCGTTCGCTTCAGGCGTAATTGTGGCGGATGCGCCGGAAACGCTTTCCGCATGCGGAGTTTCGCGCGGCGACCTGCTCATCAAACTCGGACAGCAGATGATTTACAATCTGAACGACGTCGCCCGGGTTCTTCAGGATTCCGGAGACCAGCCGACGCTACCCGCGACTTTCCTTCATCTCCGCAATACTTCCGGCAAGCTGGACATGAAAGAAATCCGCGTCGTCTTCCGCTTCCGCTGAGAGAGGGAATTTTTCACTCATTCTCCGCCTGCCATCCGGCAATTTCCTTGAGGAACGGCGGAATGATCGTGGTGAGCTTCGCCATGCCGATGCCGCGAATTTCCAAAGCCTCTTCCGCTGTGGCGGGCTTCGATTCGGCCAGACCGGCAAGCGCATCGTTGGAAAGAATGCAATAGACAGGCACCTGGCGTTTCTCCGCCATTCGCGCCCGAAGGAGCCGCAGACGCTCATACAGGCCGAGCTCTCCCGGCGACGAGGAGGCGGTCCGCACCGGAGGCTCCGGCCGGGATTTCGCGGAACGGCGCGGCGACGGCAAGTCCATTTCGGGCAGAGAAAGTTTCACCTTCTCCACTCCACGCAGAATGTTCCCGCCGAAACAGGTAAGATCCAGACACGGATACTCCGGGTTGCCGACGCGTTCCAGGCAGCCGGCATCTTCGAGCGCCTTCATACAGGCGAGAATGTTGTTCTGCTTCAACGCCTTCAGCTTGCCGAAAAACGGATTGCGGTCAAGTCCGCGCTCCACAAGCTCGGGACGGCGCGCTCCGGCAAGAATCAGACTCAACTTGCCGCGTCCGAGCCGGCCGGAAAAGGCGTCGACCGTATGAAGAATCGTGCGCACGGCATTCTCTTCCGCTTCAGTCAGCTCGCGCGGTCCGGAGCCGGAACCGGCGGCGGCTCCGCAGTTGTCACAGTTCCGGCAGCGCCAGTCGCCGACCTCTTCTCCGAAGTAGGAGATCAGATAATCCTGACGGCATTTGCGCGTGCGCGTATAGCCGATCACCTCGTCCAGACGGCGGAACTCCATCTCGCGTTTGCGCGCGATGTCGGAAACGTCGATGTTCAGCTCCTCGTCTTCGGGATGCAGAAGGGTTATGGAGCGCCCGGAGAACGGCGCAGTCCAGTTCAGACACTTATTCTGGTGCAAGTTCGAGAGGACCCGCCTGATCTGGTCCGCATTGAGCCCCGCAATGCGCGCGAGCTGATCGCAGGAACAGGAAACGCCGGTCTTCAGACGGTCGCCGAAAGTCTGAATCACACGGAAGAGAAAACGGGAACGCTGAGTCGCCTGTCCCGCATGGGCGGCGGAAAGCTCCGCAAGATCGCCGGGAATGACGAGCACGCCGTTGTTCTGCTGACGGTAGCCGCGTTCGATGCAGCCGCAACGCTCCAGAATCGCAAGAACGGGCGGGATCTGTCCCTCCTTTGCGGCATGTTCCAGACGGGGGAAGATTTCGCCCGGAGCAACGTCGATCGAGTTGCTTTTCTGCTCCATCGCCATCTGGAAGAGAACGTCGTAAACTTCGCGGATCAGGGCTTCGGAGGGATTGTTCATGTCGAGCATGAACTCCTGAATGAAGCGGTCGCTGTAGGAAAAGAGAAGCACGCAGTCGGCGGGTTCACCGTCCCGCCCGGCGCGTCCGGCCTCCTGATAATAGGCCTCAAGCGAACCGGTGATGTTGTAGTGGACGACGAGGCGGACGTCGGGGCGGTCGATGCCCATGCCGAACGCATTCGTCGCGACGAGCACCGGGCAGGGCTCGTTCATGAAACGGTTCTGAGCTTCCGTGCGCATCTCATCGTTCATTCCCGCATGGTAGGGGATCATGCCGAACTCCTCGTGGAGCTGGTCGACAGCCTTGCGGGTGGAAGCGTAAACGATCGTCGGGACTTTGCGCTGAAGCAGTTTCCTGAGAACGCGGTTCTTGTCCTCCGCTCCCGAGCATTGTATTACGGAAAACGAAAGATTCGGACGCTTGAATCCGGCAACGCGCAGTTCCATGTCCGGGCGGTGAAGCTGTGCAAGAATGTCATCACGGACCTGCGTCGTCGCGGTCGCGGTGAAGGCGCAGACCTGCTTGATGGAATAGCGTTCGACAATCTCGCCGAGCCGCGTGTATGCCGGACGGAAATCGTGTCCCCACTGACTGATGCAGTGCGCCTCATCCACGACCATAATGTCCGGCGGGCAGCGGTAGAGAAAATTCTGAAAGGAATCCGTCTGAAAACGCTCGGGGGCGACGTAGAGCAGTTTTACAAAACCTGCGTCGGTGTCATCGAGGATCCGGCGCTGTTCCGCCATGGAAACTGACGAGTTGACGTACGCCGCGGGAATTCCTTTTTCGCTGAGCGAGTCAACCTGGTCTTTCATCAGGGAGATCAGCGGGGAAACCACAATCCCGTAGCGCTCCTTCATCAGAATCGGCAACTGGTAGCAGAGCGATTTTCCCGCTCCGGTCGGCATGACGACGCAGAGATCCTTCCCCGCGAGAATATCCTCGACAACCGGCTCCTGGTTGTCCAGAAACGTGTCAAAGCCGAAATAGCGTTTCAGCGTATCATGTAATTCCTGATTCATCCGTCATCCTTTTGCAGGCGGATAATATATCACGTTTTGCCGAAAGTACAACGGTCAAGACATTTTTCATCGGGTGAATTCAGAGAATTTCATGGAAATCCCGGTTTTCAAACCGGCATTCATCCATTTCTCTCTCAATGCTCCGATCGGCTTTGAGTCCGTCACCCGCCGGCGTCTGAATCCCGTTCCCTGATTCAGCCCCGAAAACAGATGATTTGCAGACATCGTTTCTAAAACTCACCGGAAAATCGCTTTCCCCGTTTGATTTTTCCGGAACATGTGCCATATTGACCCGAAAGGAAACATGACAGGAGAGTGAGACAAAATGACAGAAGAATCCGTATCACCCGCACCGGAAAGCATCGGGAAACTCGCGGAAGAGGACCAGGGACTTCTCGAAAACATCTTCAACACCATCGCGGAAGGCGTCATGGTCATCGGGCGCAATCTCAAGATCAAATACCGCAACCCCGCCGCAACCCGGCTGCTCGGAATTCCGGACGACACCTCGCGTCTTTCCGTCGCGACCTTCCTCAAGGGCGTCGACTGGGATGCGCTCATTGCGGAAAAAGGACGCTCCGAACGGCGCGAGCTCGAAGTGCTCTATCCGGAACGCCGCATCATCCGCTTCTATCTCGTTCCGCACGAAAACGCGGATTCCGTCACGGTCATTCTCACCGACATCACCGAGGACTGCGAACGCAACGCGAACAAGGTGGAGTCCGAACGCAGCAAAATCATCTCCATGCTCGCCGCCGGAGTCGCACACGAAATCGGCAATCCGCTGAACAGTCTTTACCTCAACCTCCAGCTTCTGCAGCGGATGTTCCGCCGGGAAAACATCGATCTCAAGGATGCGGCGGAGAGCATCGACGAATGCAAGAAAGAAGTCGAACGCCTTGATGCGATTCTCAATCAGTTTCTCAAGGCGCTGCGGCCGGCAAAGCTGAGCTTCAACCCGACCGATCTCCGGATTGTGCTGGAGGAATCGCTCAACTTCATGCGTCACGAAATCGAAAACAGGAACGTCGTTGTCAACTGCCGCTGGGCGGAAACGCTCCCCCAGATTTCCGGCGACGAAGGACAGCTCAAACAGGCGTTCTTCAACCTCATCAAAAACGCCATTCAATCCATGGCGCAGGGCGGCACGCTCTCCATATCCTGCGGAGTCAACGAAGAGCAGGAAGTCGAAGTCCGCATCATCGACACGGGCAAGGGCATTGCGCCGGGGAACATGACCAAGGTGTTCAATCCCTTCTTCACCACAAAAGCCGCCGGAAACGGACTCGGGCTGATGGTCGTTGAACGAATCTTCCGCCAGCACGGCGCACGGCTCTCCGTGGAGAGCGTGGAAGGAAAAGGAACCTGCTTCTCGGTCGCCTTCCCCGCGCCGGGAAACCGCGTGCGCATCCTGCCGCCCGCCTCCAACGCAAACGCCGGAATCCTGCCGGCTCCCGAAAAAGGATCTCTGAAATGACAGCACGACGCTCCATTCTCATCATCGACGACGAACGCGGAACCCGCGAGGCCATGGGCAAATTCCTCCGTCCGGACTACGATGTCACTCTCGCGGAAGACGGCGAAAAGGGAATCAACCTTCTGAACCGCAATCATTACGATCTCATTCTCAGCGACATCCGCATGGAACCCGGGCCGAGCGGACTCGACGTTCTCGCCGCCTCGCTCAAGCTCTCCCCTCCCCCGCCGTGCATCCTCTTCACCGCATACGGCTCCATCGAAACCGCCGTCGAAGCGGTCAAGCAGGGAGCGTTCGACTTTGTCACAAAACCGGTCAACTTCGACCGTCTGGAGATCATCATCCGCCGCGCGCTGGAATCGGTCAGCCTCAAAGAGGAGAACACCGAACTCAAGCGCAAACTCGGTTCCAGCTTCGGAGTAAAAGGCATGATCGGGAATTCGGCAAAGATGAAAAACATCATCGAGACCGTCGAACAGGTCGCACCGACCCGCACAACCGTGCTCATCACCGGAGAGAGCGGAACCGGAAAGGAACTCGTCGCCCAGGCAATTCACCAGTGCAGCGGAAGAACCGGAAAATTTGTTCCCGTTCACTGTTCCGCCCTGCCCGACAACCTCATCGAAAGCGAACTTTTCGGACATGAACGCGGCGCATTCACCGGAGCTGTCGAAATGCGCAAAGGACGCTTTGAGCTTGCCGAGGGCGGAACGATCTTCCTGGACGAAATCGGCGAAATTCCGCTTCACATCCAGGTCAAACTTCTCCGCGTGCTCGAAAACCGCGCGTTTGAACGGATCGGCGGCTCCGAAACGATCATCACCGACGCCCGGGTTGTCGCAGCCACCAACCGCGACCTGAAAAAAATGGTTGAAGAGGGAACCTTCCGCGAAGACCTCTTCTACCGCCTCGACGTCGTATCCCTTGAAATTCCGCCGCTGCGGGAACGCAAGGAGGATATTCCGCTGCTCGTCAAGCACTATCTTGACGTTTTCAACAAGGAAAACGGCAAGGACATCGGCATCACCGAAACCGCGATGGCGTCGCTCTGCGCCTACGCGTGGCCCGGCAACATCCGCGAGCTCCGCAACTGCGTCGAACGCATGGTCGTGCTCTGCCGCGGAAAGATGATCGACCTCGAAAACGTCCCCGTCGACATCCGCGAAGGAGTCACTCCGGGAATTGCGAAAACAGTTCTGTCCCAGCCGAGCTGCGACCTCGAATGCAACGAAAAAATGCTCATCGAACGCGCGCTGAACGAATGCGGAGGCAACCGCACCAAAGCCGCGGAAAAACTCGGAATCAGCCGCCGCACGCTCCACCGCAAACTGCACACCTACAACCTGGAGTGACCATGAACAATCCGGCTTTCACCGAACGCGGACTCATGATCGACTGCTCCCGCGGGGCGGTTCCCTCCATTCCGTTTCTGAAACGCACCGCGGAACGGCTCGCCGCGCTCGGACTGACACACCTCGGTCTTTACACGGAAGACACCTACACCGTCTCCGGCATGCCATTCATCGGCTTCGGACGCGGCGCTTACGCAAAAGATGAAATCCGCGACCTCGACGACTTCTGTTTCAAGCTCGGGATCGAGCTGTTTCCCTGCATTCAGACGCTCGGGCATCTGGAACACATCTTCAAGAATCCGCGTTTCAAGCCGTTCTCCGATGCGCCGCGCATTCTCAAGGTGAACTCGCCGGAAGCGCGAGAATTTCTCGAACACATCATTCTTGAAGCAGCGGAACCGTACCGGACGAACCGCATTCATCTCGGAGCGGATGAACCGTGGGGGCTCGGGCTCGGCTCCTCGCTTGATTTCAGCAGCCCGGTTCCGCCAAAGCAGCTTTATCTCACCCACCTCGCGCACCTCTCCGAAATCTGCGCAAAACATCAGCTGAACGGCATGATCTGGAGCGATTACATTCTCGGACACTCGCAGAACGTTCCGCTGAACGACGATGAACTCCGCGCAATTCCGCAGAATCTCACGCTTGATTACTGGAACTACTCCGCGCTCCCCGAAGAGGAGCATATCGCAAACATCCGCCGTCTGCAGAAAACCGGATGCGCCGTCTGGATCTCTCCCGGGCTTCACAGCTGGAACCGTTTCTTCGGAGATTTTGCCCGCGCAGTTGAAACAGGAGAAACTTTCTTCCGCGCCGCCGGAAAATGCGGAATCCGTTCCGCCATGACAACACTCTGGGGCGATGACGGAGCGGAATCGCTTTTCCGCACGAACTTCGCCTCCGCCGCGCATCATCTGCTCTGTATGAACAACCCGGAAAACACGCTCGAAACGACTGCCGCCAGGGTTGCGGAAGCCGGATTTCCGCTCGAGCGGTTCCGACTGCTCAACAGTCTCGACAACCGCGCGTTCATCGCAAACGATCCGCCGGCGGTCAACTGGAGCGTTGCAAAACAGCTCTTCTACGACGACCCGCTTTACGGCTTTCTGCTCCGTCTCACACATCTGCGGGATTTTGAAAACACGCTGGAAAATGTCGAAACAAAACTCCGCGAACTGCCCGCCGGCTCCGCGGAAGACCGCGAACTGCGTCGGCTCGGACGTCTCTTCGCAAAGGCGCTGCGCCTGAAAATCAATGCATCCGCCCTGGCGCGGATGGGCTGGAAGCAGAAAAACAGAAACACCCTCCGCCGTGCCGCACGCGCGGCGCGGAAGGCGGCGGAAGCTGTCCGCGCATTCGGGAAAGAATATGAAAAGCAATGGCTTGACGAGCGCAAACCGTTCGGACTGGAAATTCCGCAGGCGCGGATTGCGGGAGTCGCAAAACGGCTCGAACATCTTACGGACCGGATCAGCGCATATCTGAAATCCGGTCAGCCTGTTCCGGAAGTCGAACTGGAGTTCCCCGCCGATTACGCTCCGCGCGACGCAGGGACCGCTTACGCATCCGCCGCGTCGAAGTGTCACAACACCATCTGGATGATGTGACGTTTCCGCAAAGGGCTTCTCAGCCCTTCCGGTAAAACGCAATCTGTTCACCCGCCTTCATCTCTTTGGAGAAGAGCGTTCCGGCGGCGTAAACCTTATCCGTCTCATCCATCCATTCACCGGCGGGGAAGCGGAAGTTCAGCACGGCGCTGCGCTCCGCGGTGAACGAGAACTCGCGGCGGTTTCCGGAGAAGCGCAGTCCGCCCGGCGCGGGAACATTCGCGCACGAGGCGTCGTTTGCTTCCGGCAGACCGTGGAAGAGTTCCAGCACGCCCTGCGTTTCGTAAAGGAAGAGATCCAGAATCGCGGCGACGACGCCGAGTCCGGCATCCATCTGCATAATCCGGTTCGTACCGACCAGTCCGACGGAAAATCCGGGAAACTGCGGATCGTGAAGCGTGCGTCCGCCCTTGTTGGTGTAGAGCGACGGCCACATTTTCAGGATCATGCACGCCATATCCGGATGATTGAAGCGGTTGTGAAGCATCGCCGCCCACGGCATGCTCCATCCGGCCCAGGTTCCCATGCCGAAACGGACCCATGCGCCGACGCTCCGTTCCACAACATCTTCCGGAATGTGAAGCGAATCGAACGGGCAGATCGCCGCAAGGTGCGAATGGTGACGGTGGCTCATGTCGAGCTTGAGACCTTCCCAGAGCGCGATTTCGCCGTCCTCTTCGCTGTACCACGGGAGCTTCTCCTGAATGTCATGCCACGAGGCGGGAACTTCGCAGTGCAGCATCTCCGCCGCGGCGAAAATGTCGGAAAGCAGACGGTGAATCGCCGCGAGGTGGAACGAGGGGTTGCGTCCGACGGCGTCCATCGCGATTCCGCGATATTCCGGCGAAGTCAGCCACGGAATCGCGTAATGCGTGCCGTCGAATTCCAGCATCGCCTCATAAACGCGCATCACGCCGCGCATGAAATCGAAACCGAAGCGTTTAAGGAACTCAATGTCGCCGGTGCAGCGGACGTATTCAAACATCATCATGGCCATCCAGCCGGCGGAGGTGTGGTCCATCGTGCCCGCCCAGAAACCGCCCATGCCGACACAGCGGTCGTCCACGGCATGCGGAATCATGTAGCCGTCGTCGATGCCGACGAAACATTTGGCGTTGCGGCGCATCCGCTCTTTCCAGCTTTCGAGCATCTTCCAGAGCGGTTTGAGATTATCGAAAAGACCGGCGCGGCAGGCGGGCCAGTAACACATCTGTACATTGATGTTGAAGTGGAAATCGGAACTCCACGGCGGGAGTTTTTCATCTTCGATCCACGGTCCCTGCAGCCCGGCGGGGAAACCGTCGGAGGCGGTCATGCACTGGAACTGGAAGAGACCGGCACAGTAACGGGCGTCAATCTCCGCCATGCCGGAATGAAGTTCCGGAACTTTCATCCAGAAGTCATTCCAGAAACGGCGGTTTTCCTCTTCAAGTGCGCTCCAGCTTCCGGAAGCGGCGGCAATGACATCGCGGGAGAAACAGAAGAACGTTGCGCCGGCGCCTTTCGCATAACGGATTCCGAACGCCGGATCTTTCGGCATGGTCTGACGGAAACCGTCCGCGAGGCGTTCCGGTTCCGCGAAGCCGCGCTCTTTCAGAACGGGAGCGAGATCATAACCGGGAATCAGGCGGAAATCGGAAATTCCGCGAATTGCGAACACGCCTTTTTCCGACTGCGAGAGGCGAATCTCCACGCGTTTGTCCTTTCCGAAAACAGTCAGCAGGGAATCGCGGTGCGAAAGCTCGACTTTATGCGCGCCGTCAAGCTGAAAAGCAATACGGGCGAGCGGAATGATGCTCGGCACGAGTTTGTACCACGGGAACAGCTCCTTCATCCGGTTCCCGTCCTGCTTTGCAAGCGCGGCACAAATGTTTTTGTAGGATTGATCGGGACTCCAGATTTCCCCGCCCTGATGATCCCAGAGAGAGGAGGAGCTGACTGTAACGTTTACCGTGTCGCCCTCGCCCCAGACGGAAAGCCCGAGGAAGCCGTTGCCGGCCGCGACGCCGGCATGAACGTGTTCCAGCGGAAATTCCGCCGCGAATGTCTGAAATTGATCCGGAAGCATGTTTTACCCTTTTTTGTTGTCTGGTTCATTTCTGAATTCCCTGTAAGTTAATCCGTAAAACCGTTTTTGCAAGGAGCGAAAAACTTTTTCACTATAAAAAGGACCTTCGTACCATTATTTTTTCAAAACGTCATTTGACTTTGAGCGGCTTCAAGCTGTATATTGCGGAAAAAACTCCAGGAGGAAGCATGTTTCTTGTCTCATTTCTGATTCTGCTGTTCGCGGCGTGGTGGGTTCCGTTCCGCTTCAGCCGTCTGCTGAAACTCAAAACAAAACACGGGCTTTGGGCAAGCGCGGGAATTCTGCCTCTGCTCTTCGCATCCGTCGCGGGATTTCTGCTTCCGGCAAAACTCGAATCAACCGGGCCGCTCACATGGCTTGCAAATG
Organism: uncultured bacterium; assembly: GCA_900549045.1. Taxonomy (GTDB): domain Bacteria; phylum Verrucomicrobiota; class Lentisphaeria; order Victivallales; family UBA1829; genus UBA1829. Next base: position 14,536 of record URNE01000005.1, read on the forward strand.
CTGGCGGACTCTTCTTCATGTTTTATGTCTACTGTTTCTTCCTCATGCTTCTGGAACAGGCGTTTCATTTTCTGCTGAAGAAGCTTCAGCGCGACGCCTGGTGCGCGACGGTTCCGGCGATTCTCGCCGCTCTGCTCGTGCTAGGCGGCTGGCTCCACGCCCGGAACTTCCAGATCCGCACGCTTGAAATTCCGGTCGCGGGCTTGCAGAAACCGGTCATGGTCCTGCACATCTCCGATCTGCATCTCGGTCCCCAGCGCGGCAAAGCGTGGCTCCGCCGCATGGTCGATGCCGTCAATGCGCAGAACCCCGATTTCGTTCTCTACAACGGCGATCTCGCCGACAGCAACTGTGCGCTTCACGACGACCTTTTTGCGCTGTTCCGCGACGTCCGTGTTCCGCAGCTCTACACCATCGGGAACCATGAATATTACATTGACACTCCGCGCGTGCTGAAGCTGATTGAGAAAAACGGAATCCGCATTCTGCGCAACAAAGCAGTTGAAATTGCCGGACTTGAAGTCACCGGACTCGAATACATGAGCGAAAAAAGCCTTAAAAAGGATCCGCACCGCGTCAACAATCTGACGGTGGAAGAGGAGGTTCCGAAAATCGTCCGCAAGGGAAAACTGCCGCAAATTCTGTTTCATCACACCCCGCGCGGCGCAGACTTCATCGCCCGTTCCGGATTCGACGTCATGATCTCCGGACACACGCACGACGGACAGGTTTTTCCCGGCATGCTGTTCACCCGGCTCATGTTCCCCTACGAATGCGGCTTCTACCGCATCGGAAACATGACGTTGTTCGTTTCGCAGGGCGCGGGAACGTTCGGACCGTGGATGCGGCTTGGAACCTCCAACGAGATTCAGCTGATCCGTTTCGTTCCCGCCCGGTAAAGAATCACATCATCTTCAGCAGCGCGTCGCGTCCGGTCATGCCGGGCTCGACGCCGAGCGCGGAGGCGGCGGAAGAGACGCCGCGGACCGTGGCGTTCAGCATGTCGTCATAGGACTTCACGCCCGTCACGATCGCAACGGCGTCGCCGACCTTCTCCGCGGTTGCAAGGTTCAGATAACCGCAGCCGAGGAATCCGTTTTGCGCGCAGATCATCAACAGCGTCGTGTGCGGCGTCGGAACCGTGACGCCGCGGAGTTCCGTTCCATTCAGAAAAACCGTATCCATATTCACCTCAGATGCGTTTGTCCCAGTTCTTGAAAACGACTTCCTGTCCGTTCGAGTGAATCGCCTTGTAGATGTCCTCGGGTTCGCGCGAATCATTCAGCGTGAACTGCGCGACATCCTTGTCGGCAAGCACGGCGTAACCGCCCGGGGTCACGCGGGAACCGGCGGACATGTTGTCCGCGGCGGTCTGCACGATGCGGTCGCGGAATTCGGGTTCCTCGCGCGTCGAAACGGTCATGCCGCATTCCGGGAAGACGATTCGGAAGACGAGCATCATCAGCTCCAGATCCTCCTCGTTCACCGGATGTTCCGGCTGGAAGCCGCCGCTCATCGGAGTGATGCGCGGGAAGGCGAACTGAATGCGGCTCCGGTAGCACTCCTTCATCAGGTAGAACGCGTGCGCGCCGAGGCTCGCCGCTTCGATCCGCCACGGAGCAAGGCCGAGCAGGAAGGCTATTCCGAGCGTGCGGAAACCCGCTTTTCCCGCGCGGAGCTGAGTCCAGACGCGGAAATCGTAGACGCTCTTCGGTCCGGCGGGATGAAGGTACTTGTAGAGATCCTTCTCGTAGGTTTCCTGGAAGCAGATCAGGCTTTCGTAGCCGGCTTCAAAGAGTTTGCGGTAAGCGTCCTCCTCCTGGGGCGCAACTTCGAGCGAAAGACATGAGAACGTGTCCTTCAGCATCCGCCCGACTTCGCAGAGGTAATCGACCGTCATGTGCTTCGGGTCTTCGCCGGCGACGATCAGCAGGGAATCGATGCCGTGCTTGCGGATGGCGTCGCACTCCATGCGGATTTCATCGAGCGTCAGAATCTTGCGCTCCGCATGATGGGTGATGTTGAAATCGCAGTAGCGGCAGGAGTTCACGCAGGTGTTCGAGATGTAGAGCGGAGCGAAAATGGAGACCGTTTTGCCGTAGTAGCGGCGGCGCGCCTTCATTGCAGTCTCGCGCAGAGCTTCGCGGAATCCCGGCTGAGCGGCGGCGGGAGAGAGCAGGTTCAGAAGATCGAAATACGTGGGGCGGTCCGCTGCGAGACTCGTCCGCACCATGTCCGGAGTGACTTTGGAGTAGTAATCTTCAATCTGTTCTTTGGTGAATTTCAGTTTCGGAAACATGCTTCACCTCAAATGAAGATGTCGAACGCGTTCATCGGGCTGGAAGCGGATGCAGTCGTCCGGGGAGCCGGCGGGCCCGCCTTGATTCCCATTTCCGCCGCGCGGACCGCGAGCTTGAACGCCTCCGCCATGCGGACGGGATCGTTCGCGGCGGCGACAGCGGTATTCGCGAGAACGGCGTCGGCGCCGAGTTCGATCGCCTCGGCGGCGTGCGAGGGGAGCCCGATTCCGGCGTCGACGATAACGGGAATGTGGCTCTGCTCGACGATGATTTCAATCATGTCGCGCGTGCGGATTCCGCGGTTGGAACCGATAGGCGAACCGAGCGGCATGACCGCCGCCGCGCCGGCCTCTTCGATGCGATGCGCAAGAACCGGATCGGCGTTGATGTACGGAAGGACGACCAGTCCGCGGTTCGCAAGTTTCTCGACGGCCTTCAGGGTCTCGACGGGATCGGGAAGCAGATAGCGCGCGTCGGGGTGAATTTCAAGCTTGATCCATTTGAAACCGGCGGCTTCGCCGATGAGGGCGATGCGGACCGCCTCGTCGGCCGTGCGGGCGCCGGAGGTGTTGAGCATGATTTCGACTTTGGAGCGGTCGATCGCCTTGAGAATGTCGTCGTGTTCCGCATCGTCCTCATGCACGCGGGTGAGCGCGGTGGTGACGAGTTCGGTTTCGGAGGCTTCGAGCGCTTGACGGAAGAGTTCCGCCGAAGCGAATTTTCCCGTTCCGAGGAAGAAGCGGCTGGTGAACTTGCGTCCGCCGATGATGAGTTCTTTCATGAGTCAGATTCCTTTTGTTTGGTTCTCAGTTTACTGTCCGTGCCGCCCGTGCGGCTCCTGTCGGGGGAAACTTGCGCAGCTTCGGCTGTGCCGGAAAATGACGTTGTGTTTCCCTGCGCCGGAATTACCCGGATCAGGTTCTGCGGGTATAATCTCAGCCGCTCCGTTGTGGAGCAGCACCCCGATTCCGTAATATACCATGCTTTCCGGAAAATTCCATGCGGAGAAAGAAAAAACATTTTTTTTCTCTTTTCCCCCCTTGACTTTTTCGCGTTGTTGTGGTATAATTAAAGCAAGCCCGATTGGAAGCCCGATTTTGAAAGGACAAGACATGATTTCAGCGAACAGCAGGAAACGCGACAGCGCCCGGATGCAGGTGCGGCGGTATGTGATGGATCTGCTCTGGCAGCACGCCGGCGAGGCCTACCACCTGCCCTCGAACAAGGAACTCGCGGACGAACTCGGCATCGCGCGCAGCACCGCCCAGCTCGAACTGAAACTGCTGATCGAAGAGGGCTACCTCACCGCCAAACACGGAGTCGGCACCTTCACCGTTCCTTCGAAAATGCAGCAGTTCCGGGCTCCGCTGATCGGCATTCTCAACGGCGACGGCAAAACAATCTACGAACCGTTTTACATCGTCTCCCTCAAATCGCACACGGCGGCCGAGATTGCAAAACAGCCCGCTCTGATTCAGGAGATCCGTCTCTTTTCCGAACGGCAAAACGACCTGGCGACCGAACTGCGCAGCATCGACTGCAATGCGCTCGTCTGCTTCAACGTCTCCGCCGCGATGGCACAAGTCCTGCGCGAAATCCGCAAGTTCCGTCCCGTGGTCACCGTCGATACGGAAGTCGACGGCATCCCGAGCGTGGAGCTGGACCGCAGGGAGAAGGGCCGCGCCCTCGGACGCGCTCTTCTTGCCGAAAACCGCACGAAAGTTCTCTTCATCCAGAGCGAACGCTACCGGGCGACGACCTTCCTGGGAGTCCGCGACGTCTTCGCCGAAGCCGGACATGCGCTTCGGGATGAATGTTTTCTGCTCAATACGACAGATGGACTGAACGGGCTTCTGGAAAGCGGCTTCCGTCCACAGGCGGTTGCCCCGAGCCTCGAAACGTTTGAAGAAACCGCGCAGATTCTCCGCGAACACGGCATT
>URNE01000006.1 GCA_900549045.1 uncultured bacterium
GCTGATAAAAAAATCAGCAGATGATGGTTATTCTGACGCTCAAGCAGAAGTTGCAGTTATGCTTTTGAAAGGTATAGGTATTGAATCTGATCAATCTTTGGCGCTGGATTATCTGAACAAGGCTGTAATCAACAGCAATCTGACAGCCAAAGCTTATTTAGCATCATATTACCTGGGACAGAAAAAAGACTTATCCAAAGGTCTCGCGTTAGCTCAAGAGGCAAGTAATGCAGGAAACAGAGCTGGTCAATACACATTGGCAATGGCTTATGAAAAAGGTGTTGGAATTGGCAAGAATGACAAAAAAGCACTTAGGTTGTATCAATTGGCCGCAGATCAAGGACTTCAAGATGCAAAAGAACGGCTTGCATGGTTAAAAGAGTCTTTGAACATACCGCAAGAACAGTATATTGAAGATGAAAGCAACTAGGAGGAATTTGCAAATGGAAATACGGGTTCTGCGCTATTTCCTCGCGGTCGCGCGCGAAGGGACGATTGTCCGCGCCGCAAATTTTCTTCATGTCACACAGCCGACTCTCTCCAGACAGCTTCAGGATCTGGAAGATGAGCTCGGACAGAAGCTCTTCATACGGAGCAACCGGAACATCACCCTCACTCCGGAAGGCATGTTCCTGCGGCGGCGCGCGGAAGAAATCATGGAAATGGTCAACAAAACTGAAACCGATTTCAGCGTCATGGGCGAAAGCGTGCGCGGAAAAGTCTACATCGGCGGAGGCGAAAGCGACGCCATGCGGCTCATTGCCGACGTCATTCACTCCATGCGGCAGGAATACCCGGAAGTGCGCTGTCACATCTTCAGCGGAAACGCAGCGGACGTCATGGAGCGGCTCGACAAAGGAATTCTGGATTTCGGCGTGCTCATTCACCCCGTCGACATTTCCAAATACGACTCCATCACGCTTCCGGCGAAAAACCTGTGGGGCGTGATCATGCGGAAGGATTCTCCGCTCGCGGCGAAGAAACACGTCGAGCCGGGCGACCTTGTGAATCTTCCGCTGATCTGTTCCCGCATGGACGACTCCGGGCCGAGCCGGAATCCGTTTGCCGCCTGGTTCGGCGCGGGATTTGAAAAGCTGAACGTCGTGGCCACATACAATCTCATCTACAATGCCGCGCTGATGGTGGATGCGGGTATCGGCTATGCCCTTTCGCTGAATCATCTGTCCAATATCGATTCGCGGAGCTCACTCTGCTTCCGTCCGCTGCAGCCGCGGCTGGAATCGGGACTCTCGATCGTCTGGAAGAAGTACCAGGTTTTCAACAAGGCCGCCGAAGTTTTCAAGAACCGGATCGAAGAAAATTTCGCCGCGGATCAATGCGGTCTGAGAACGCCGTAACGGACCGGGTCCTTGTCGCCGTCTCCGATGCCGTGCGCCCAGCGCAGATAGCCCGCGCGCTTCGTTCCGTCGTGTTCGTTCACAACCAGCGAGAAATGCAGCGGCATGTTCTTCCGGAACGAGAGCGGATAGAGCTCGGAAAGTTTCATCCGGAGAAGATAGCGTTTGCCGCCGGGAATATCGACGACGCGCAGGACGGCGTTCGGCTCCGGCACAAGATTCGTCGCGGGAGTGTAGACAGAGGGAAGATCGCCATCCGTTGCAGGAGCGAACTCCTTGTAGACTTCGGGTCCGGTCGTCGTGAGCCCAGCCTGAAACTCAACCCGCATATCGGCATAGCCCTTGTTTTCGCAATCAAATGCGAACTGAATGCTGTCGCCGTCAAACAGTTTTTCCCCGTGCCGCTTCTGACAGAACAGCGGATCACGGACATCGACAGCCAGCTGCATTGAATCACCGGAGATATGCAGCGCGAATTTCGCGCGGTTCCCGCCGACACTCCCGAATGTGCGCCAATCGGAATCCACCCAGCGCGCATTCCGCTCCAGAAACGTTCCGTCCTTCCGGATCAGCGGAAGCGTGCCGTAAACGCCGTGCGGTCCGCTCGGTTTCAGCGCGGGACGGTTCGGGATGAGAACTCCTGCGTCTTTTTTCAATCCGGGCAGTTTCGCCGGATCGAAATTGCGCAGATAATAAAAAGTTTCCGGTTCGATTCTCCAGTCGAGGAGAGAAACGGGTCTTCCCTCCCAGTCGCAAATCGAACTTCCGGAAGTCAGCGCCCCGGAGACAGCCCCAGGCGCCAATGCCTCCTTCTCATCGTGCCAGAGCAGCAGAACATTTCCGTCCGGAACCGCAAATGCGATTGTTTTAATTTTTCCGGACACGTCTTCCCCGAGGAACTCTTTGCCGTCCGGAAGCTCCGCGGCGGCGTGCTGAAGAATCAAGGCCGGATAGCGGACCGAGACGAACGGAACCGGATCGAAAAATCCGGAAGCCTGCGGCAGCGCGTCCCCCATCTCCTTTTTGAACGCGAGCGACTCGATGCGTCCGTATCCGAGCGTGCAGAACGCCGTAATCTCCCGGAGTCCCGACTTGAGCTGACGCAGCAGATCCAGCATCATAACTTTCGCAAGCTCCCGTCCGCCGGACTTGTGATTCGGCGGAGCGCTCCGCGGCTGAACCAGAATCGAATGCCATTCGCTTGTGCTGACAACCGGAGTCTTCCGGTTGAGCCGCCGTGTAATCTCCCGGAAACTCTCCGGTTTGTAATCGCGTCCGTGCAGCGGCAGAACATCAAAATAATCGGTAATGTTCCGCTTCACGACTTCCTCGTAAAAAGGAAGATAACGCTGTCCGATTCCGCCCATCCAGATTTCCGCGTCCGGCTGTTCCTTCCGGATCACTTCGCTTCCGGCTTTCATCAGATCGACAAATTTTTCCGGCGTATCGTTCCAGAAAATGCTGAAGCCTTTGAAATGCGGTTCGTTCCACAGTTCGTACTTGTTCACCCGGTCGCGATAGTGATGAACGAATGCGGTGAGAAAATCTTTCCAGTCCTGCATTTTCGCCGGAGCGAAGGTGGAATACATCGGCAGCCAGCCGTACTGCATACGGACGTCATCCGGATGAGAAGACGCCCAGCGCGCCGTTCCGCAGATGCTGAACAGGATTCCGAGTTTATCCGCGACCGCGCGGTCGACCAGCGGATCGGCGAACCAGTTGAATTTGCCTTTTTCCGGTTCGAAATCTCCCCACATGCAGCCGTGCAGACGCACAAAGCCGGATCCGAAAAGTTTCGCGAGGTCATATTCCAGATCGTTGATTCCCTTCTCCTGATTGAGTTTTCCCGCGCTGATTGCGAAACCGAGCCAGCGCGTTTTCTGCGTTCCGCGTGCGGCGGATGAGACTGCAACCGGAATAAAATCCTGCGTAAAAATCCGGTACTGATTCGTCTGCCAGATTCCATCCTTGTAATCCTCTCGCACGGGTTGCTTCGTTCCGTCCGCAAAAAGAGCCGTCAGATAAATCCGGTGGAAACCGGGTTCCGGAGGCGTCCAGAGCATCCCCTCTTTCCGCAAAGTTGCGGCGGAACAGCGGAAAGAGCCAACCGTTCGGCCGCGATCGTTCTCCACTCGGGCCTCCACGCTCTCCAGATTTGACGGAACGGAACCTTTCACAAGAAGACGGACAGGCTCGCCTTTGAAATACCATCCGCCGAGCCGATCCGGACGCAGACGCAGAACATTTCCAATGGAACGCGGGACGCCAATCCGGATCCGGTCGAAGAAGAGCGTTCCGCTACCCCGTTTTCCTGAACTGGCGAGAGTTATCCGGTAATATGCCGCGGATGCCGGAATTTCCGATGTGGGAAGAAGCATTCCGAACTCCGAAAATTTCTCAGAAAGCTCCGGAAGAGGAATCTGACGTGTAAGCACCGTTTTTTTACTCCGGTCCGCCAGCGACAGGAACACAACCGGGCGGTTGTTCCGGTAATCCGCCGAGCGGCGGACCGCTCCTTTGACGACCACCGGACGCCCCGGAGTCAGCACGTGCCAGTCCACATGCCAGCCCGCCGTCCCGTTCGAAACGGCGGGAACCGCAAGGGCATGCTCCGTCCCCGCCGGGCTCCCGACGAGTCCGCCGCGCAGAGAATCGGTGTTTCCGTCATAGTTGACGAACTCCCATCCGGCCGGCTGAACACGGGTCCGGATGCCGTCGACGAATTTTCCCCAGCGGAACTCTTCGGAAAACATCTCCGTCAGATTCTCATCATCCGGAAGCTTCCCCGACGCCTTCCCCTGCGTCAGCTTCAAAACGGGACTCTTCTCCTGTTTGACAAGTTCCATGCTCCGGATTTCAAACCCGCCCTTCTGATTCCAACCGAACAGAACGATTGCAACTTTCCGGCAGCCCGCAGGCGTGGTGAAAACACCGGAAAGGACCTGCGGTTTTTCCTCAAGAATCGCACCGGGAAGAAAATCGAAACGCTGTTTCGGATATCCCGGGGCGTTGACCATGCCGATCAAAGTGACATTTCCCGAGACAGTCAGGTTCACGCGGTAAGCCGTCGCAGGTTCCACGGGATGATTGACCAGAGTCACGCCCACGCCGCGGTTTCCCGATCCGTCAACCGCCACGGCAAGCGCGCCGTTCCGGAAGGAAAGCTCCGCCCGGTTCCACGGACGCAGCAGATTCAGATCCAGAGCGGAAAGCATCGTGCAGCAAAGCAAAAGAAAAACTGTTTTATACATGCGGCAAATCTCCTTTTCCAGGCGGCTCAGGAGCCGATCCCCCAGCTGTTCCAGAAGTTAAGCTGTCCGATGTCATCCGCGCTGGTCCATCGGAACGGCGGGAAGTCATACGGTGCGCCTTCAACCGCGATTCCGGCGGAACTCACATGCCAGTCCAGATGCAGAATGTTGACACGTCCCGCGTGACGGGCGTGCGGCATTCCGTAGTTGGTGACGCTCCCGTTTCCGCCGTTGGATTTTGTGTTCGGGTGCCAGCGCCACATGCCGTAACCCTGTTTCGGAGTGTTGGCGTCGACGGTCGCCGTGGTATCGGTCATGAAGATTTTGCGTGACGGATTTTTTGCCTTCGATGCTTTGCCGGAATGGTGATACGCCTCCGGATACGCGACGGAAACACCGGTGCTTCCCGTGACAATCGCCTCGTTTACGCCGTAATGCGGATTGAACTCCAGCCAGCCCCAGTTGACGTTCGCGCCGAGGTTGTATTCATGTCCCGGCATGGCAACCGATGGACAGGTCAGCGACCGCATCGGAAGATATCCTTTGGAATTCGCTCCGGCAAGATCGGCATTCCCCGATCCGGAGGCCGCCTGCCAGCCGAGAATGACGTCGGTCCACAGAGGCGGCCTCCACGAGTTCCCGAACATCGGAATCAGATAATCGTCGCTGTCGCCCAGATACTGCGCATAGGCAAGTCCGAGCTGTTTCTGATTGCTGACGCAGGAGATCGCTCTCGACTTCTCCCGAGCCTTGTTCAGAGCCGGCAAAAGCATGCCCGCGAGGATTGCGATGACAGCAATTACCACGAGGAGCTCCACAAGCGTAAACCTTGCGAATTTGCGCTTGAAACGGAAAATGTGAAACAGAAAAACGGGAATGGGGCGAGCGCCTGTTTTTGTTTTCATGGTTCAACCTGCCTTTCGTTTATCTTTTTTGTTTTAAGTCCGGAAAACTTCCGAAACTGGAAACGGTTATTCCGTTTTTCTGCTGTCCAGCCATTCCAGGTAGCGTCTGCGCAGATTCCCGGCGGCAAGATAACAGGAATTCGGACTCATGAAATGGGAGAATTCGAAGGTCATGGCGTGCTCGATTCCAGCCTGTTCCGCGGCAAGCAGTTTCAGACGCATCTTCTCCCATTTGATCGGAAGGAAACGGATCGGCATGTCACGGTCGAAGCTCTCCGTATTCGTCCAGAGCTCGATTCCATGCTTGTCGGCAAGACGCTTGTTGATGCGGAGGACCTCCGGAAGCTCTTCGTAAGTGACGTGTCCATCCTGAAATGCGATGATGTCCACGAGCCCTGCGATTTCGCTCATGATTTCATCCCACATCCGCTCGTGTGCGCGGAAATCGAGGTCGCGGGCGTTCGGGTCGTTCGGATCCCACGCTTTCCGTCCCCACATGGCGGGAGAAATCAGAATCGGCAGATTCCCGGAGATTTTTTTGCAATGTTCTCCGTAGCGGCGGAATTCCGCAACAACAGCGGGTTCGCGATAGAGAATTTCTTTCGCGAGATACCAGCCCGCGAACGCCTTGCGGTGACCGTAGCGTTCCCACGCTTCATCAATCAGTCTGCGCTCCTGATCCCAGCTGCGCTCAATTTCCTCCGCCGTGTTTTCGCCGTTTTTCCGGCGCGTGTACGTCCCGAAAAAATAGCGCATCCCGTACTTTTCCGCGAGGGAGAGGAACATATCGACCAGATCGACCGGCGGCTCGTGGCATCCCTCCTCCTCCATCAGAATTTTTGAGGGATAAGCGATGAATTTCCGGGCGCCGCAGCGGATCATGACCACTGTGTCGATTCCAGTTTCCTTCATCGCGGCGAAATCGCGGTCCCACTCTTCCACACCCCAGTTCTGATGCGGAATGTCGTCGCTGATTTCATCCAGAAACGTTGCAGTCAGACGGATACCCATGTGTCATGCTCCTTTCGTTTGCAGTTTCTTCATCTGTTCAAGAGAAAGCAGAAGACAGCGCGGAACATGGAAGAACGTTTTCCATTTTCCGCCTTTCAGCGAGTGAGTCGGTTCCCCGGCGCGGTTCAGATATCCGTACCACTCCCCGTATTCCGGATCGCGGAAATGCGAGAAACTGTATTCATCCATCTGCAGAAACGCGTCGAGAAACTTCTTCTCTCCGGTCAGCCGCCATGCGTGAAGCATTGCGAGAATCGCCTCGTTATGCGGCCACCAGAGCTTCATGTCGTACTGCAATTCCATATGCGGCCTGCCGAGAACATCCATGAAATAGAAGAGTCCGCCGTACCGACGGTCCAGCCCGAATTCATACTGTTCGTATGCGTATTCCGCGGCGCGGGCAATCAGCGATTCATCTCCGGCGGCCTCGCCGCAGCGCATCATGAACCACATGGATTCCAGCCCGTGCCCGGGATTGATGAAACGCCCTTCGCAGCTCTCCAGATCAAATGAGCCGTCCGGACGGACGTTTTCGAAAATCACTCTGAATTCCGGATTGCGGAACTTCTCCATGACATTGCGGATTGCGGAACGGGTATCCTCCTCAAACCGGTCAGTTCCGAGACAATCCCGCATGACGCAGCCGAGATTGGCGAGAATCATGTAGTTCCCGTGCGAAAGATAACGTTCCTTGCCCGGCAGCTCCTTCGCATACTTTCCTTTCGGGTTCGGAATGCGGCGCAGATAACTTGCCATTGCCGATTCCGCCTCCGCGCGGTATTCCGTCTTCCCCGTCGCCTTGTAAAGGGCGGCGGCGCCCATTGCGGCGAAACAGTCGGAGAAGATGCTGAACGGCGCCATTGCGGGCTCGCCCTTGCGGTTCAGTTCAAAATAGTAACTTCCGTCGGGGAGCCGCCCGTGCGCGTAAAGGAAATCAAATCCCCGCTCCGCAATGTCCAGCCAGTCAGAATGTCCCTTCCCGTATTCGCTGGCATAAAGCGTGGCAAACATGTAGACGATCCGCCACTGCATCCACATGTATTTGTTGTAATCGTAAACGGAACCGTCGCGATCCAGACAGGTGAAAAAGCCGCCGTATTCGCGGTCCTGCGCATGATTCAGCCAGAACGGGACGACATTTTCCAGCAGCTCTTTTTCGTAGCGTTCGATATAAGGGTTCCAGTTCATTTTCTTTCCTCCCCGCCGGTTGAAGCTGTGGTATTCCGGACGATCAGCGGAGCCTGAAGCACACGCGATTCAGGATTGCCTCCACCGAGAATGCTGAACAGCATTTCCGCCGCAAGTTCTCCGATCCGCTCCTTCGGCTGCGCCATCGTGCTCAGCGGGTAGACAAGCTGATACGCCGCGACATCCAGATCGTCGAAGCCGAGAACCGAAAGGTCCTCCGGAATGCGGCGGTCCAGCTCCAGAGCCGCCTGAACCACACCCAGCGCGGCAAGATCCGAACCGGAAAACACAGCTGTAAGTTCCGGATGCTCCCGCAGCAGATGCCGTCCGGCGGAACGGCCGCCTTCAAGCGAAATCGGGGCATTCCGGCGGAAGCAGGTTGCGGAGGCGGGCAGAGCACGCTCGAAACCTTCGCGGCGGGCGACAAGCTCCGGCCCCTCGTTATCGTGTGAAATCAGACCGAAACGCTGATGTCCGAGTCCGGAAAGATACTTCGCCGCTTCCGCGCCCGCCTGACGGTTGTCGACCGAAACAGCATAGTCTCCGAATTCCGGAAAACCGGACATTACCTGCACTACCGGGATCCGGTGTTCGCGGAACCACTCCGCCACCGGAAGCAGACAGCGATCCGGATAAAGGATCACACCATCCACATTATGCTGGGAAAGACGCGAAAGCATTTTCTCCATCCGCGCTTCATCGAACGGCGGATGTTCCAGCAGAAGCGTGAAGTTGCGTTCCTCCGCAACTTTTTCAATACCGGCGATGATGTTGCTGAAAAAGCTGTTCTGCAGGAACGGCAGGAGCACTCCGACAAATGAGCTGCTGCGGGTAACCAGCGACCGCGCCGCCGCATTCGGTGTGTATCCCATCCGGCGCGCCGTCTCGCAAATCCGCTTCCGCATCTCCGGCGAAAGCCGTCCACGGTTGTTCAACGCCGTTGAAACCGCCATCGTGGAAACGCCGATCGCCGCCGCAATATCTTTCAAAGTCACTGTTTTTCCGCTGTTCATTCCAAAATCTCCAACTTCGGATTTATGCGCTTTATCGTTAAAGCATCCACAGAAGTTATAATAATGCCGATTTACGGAAATACAAGAGGGAAAAACAAAAAAAATGAAATTTTATTTTTCCAGGCGGAAACGCTTCCGGTAGTCGCGCGGGGAGAGACCTGAAAACTTGCGGAAACGCGCGGAAAAATAATAGGGATCCGGCATACCGCTCATGACGGCAATCTCCGAAATCGAAAAATCCGCGCGCTCCAGAAGATTCGCCGCACGGCGCAGCTGCGAACATTCGCGGTACTGACGCGGCGAAACACCCGTCTCCCGTTTGAACTTCGCATACAAGGCGGCACGCGACATTCCGCAACGGACCGCCAGGGCATCCATGCTTTCCGAGGTATCCAGCAGAAGGCGTTTCGCCAGTTCAATCCCCGGATCCGGCTCAGGCGCACTCCGCCGCTGATGATTGAAACCGCGGACAAGCACACTCTCCAGAAGAAGCATCGAGAGATCAAACCATCCGGCGGGACGGTGCAGTTCCAGTTCCCGGATCTCCTCCAAGGCCTCCCGCACCCGCCGCGCCGCCTCCGCCGGAAGCTCGGCGCGCCCGAGTCCGGAAATCTCATCTTTCCACTTCAACGCGCCGGTCACGTGCGCACGGGGAACAAAATGGCACCAGAAATAACCCCATCGTTCCGGAACCCAAAACGTATGGCGGAACTGCGGTTTCAGCAGAACCAGTTCATTTTCCCCAATCCGGACCTGCTCCTTCCCGATTCCGATCACACCCGCACCCTCAAGCGAAAAGAGCAGTCCGCAGGAATCCGTCAGACGCTGCTCCCAACGCCGTCTCGGAGTTCCGCCGGAACCGCAAAAACCGACAATAAAGTCGTCCTCTTCCATCGCTTTCCGATTTCGCATTTTCAGACAATCTCACATCTTTTTAAGACTTTTTACCATTTACAAAAATGCTGTTTTGTGCTATAATATAGACGATGCAGAACAAAAAGCAAATACAGAAACGAAGGAAATAAAGATGAATTGCTTCTCTCCTCTGAATCAGGTCAAGCTCAAAGGGAGCGTCGCCGAACACATGGAACGCTTTTTCCATGAACGAATCCGCTCGGAAGAGGCGCACGACGTTGTCTATGCCGAGGCGGAAGACGCATTCCGCACCAAACTCGACGACGCCTCCGGCGTCTACGGCATCTGGCAGGGCGAATTCTGGGGCAAATGGATCATCTCCGCCGTCCGCTATGCCGAATACTCCGGCGATCAGGAAACACGCGAATTCATCCGCAAGGGAGTTGAACATCTGATCGCGCTTCAGGAACCGTCCGGCTACCTCGGAACCTACCGCGATCCGATGAATGTTTTCGCCGCGGACGTTGCAGAAACCGAACCGCTGCTCGGATGGAAATGCGACTGGAACTGGAATATCTGGTGCCGCAAATACACGCTCTGGGGAATGCTCGAAGCATATCGCCTGCTCGGCGATCCGCGCATCCTCGAAAGCGCGGAAAAGCAGGCGGAATTTCTCATTCACTCGCTGCATGAACACAACATCGCCCTGCGCGAAACCGGAACCTTCTTTGGAATGCCGAGCGGATCCATTCTCAAACCGATGGTTCTGCTTTATGAATACACACAAAAAAGCATTTTTCTCGATTTCGCAAAAGAGATCGCTGCGGACTGGGACCGCGCAGACAATCCGCCGCCGAATCTCATCGCGAACGCGCTCAGCGGCAAACCGCCGTATCAATGGTATCCGGAACCGCAGAAATGGGCGAAAGTCTACGAAATGCTCTCCTGCTGGGACGGCATCCTGAGACTCTTCCGCCACACCGGGGAAAAACGTCTGCTCGACGCCGCAATCCAATTCCGCCGGACTCTGATGCAGGGCGATTCCAATGCGCTTTTCAGCGTGGGGTTCAACGACATGCTCAATCATGCCGCCGCACGAATCAATGCCATCACCGAACCGTGCGACGTCATCCACTGGTTCCGTTTCCTCAGCGAACTCTTCCTGCTGACCGATGACAAAAGCTGTCTGGACGACATGGAGCTCACCTTTTACAACGCCTTCCTCGCCTCGGTCTACCGCGACGGACGCTGGGGAGCACGCGCGGCGCGCAGTCACGGACATCATTTCAATGCACCTCCGCAAGCAGGACTTCATCACAATCACTGCTGCGTCAACAACATCCCGCGCGGCGCGTTCAATTTCGCACAAAGCATACTCACGACAAACGGGAACGAACTTTCGCTCAATTTCTTCACCGACGCCGAAGTTTCCGCGCAAACTCCGGACGGCGGATCAGTTTTTCTGCGCATCAGCGGAGATTACCTGCAGACGGGCACAGTCAATGTGGAATGCAATGCGGAACTTTCCGCTCCGGTCACTCTCCGCATCCGGATTCCCCGCTGGGCAACCGCCGCGCAGATTGACGGCAAATCCGTTTCCGGCGACTGGTTCCGCACGGAACTGAAATCCGGCCTCCGCACGATTCATCTTCATTTCGACCGTCAGCCGGAAATCCGTTTTCATGAAGAGCTCGAAGCGCCCGTCAATTCCCATGCAAGATGGGAATCCGGCGAAGAGACAATGAAGGAAATTTTCCGAACAGAGCCGGCCTGGACCATTGTCTATGGACCGGTTCTGCTTGCGCGCAGCAAGTTCATCGGCAATACGGAAGACGAGATGTCCGCTTCCGCCCTTCCCGCGGGATTTCAGGTGAAACTTTCGCCGGAACCTCACCCGAAGACCCGGTGCGCGTGGCGCGCGGAAATCAGCGCAGACGGACGCCGTTTTGCAACGCACGTCTGCGATTACGCATCCGCCGGAGATGCGAAGATTGAGGACCCGAAATTCTTCTCGATTTTCTTCTGAAGAGATTTTAATTCTTTCCAATGAATTCCAGAACGACACGCCAGTCGGCTTCGGTCACATCGTGAATCCCGGTCCGCAGACAATATCCCACGCGGTCGCCCAAGATGGGGCAGTCGGGTGCGGGGAATCCGGCGGAACCGATGCCGGCGGCTCCGAACAGGTTCCACACCTCGCCGACCGCACGCGCACAACGGTACTCATTGTAAGGATCCGCCCATGTGTCCTCCGTTGCGCTCGCAATCAGAAGCGGACGCGGAGCGGTCAGCGCGGCAAGCCAGTTCTGGTCAAACGGCATCTCCGCCTCACGGTCGATATACTCATCCAGAGCGGGGACGAACCAGTGCGGAAACGTTTTGATGATGTACGCAAGATTCTCCGACGACGGGTTCTTTTCGCGTGAAATCGAAGCGCCGCAGCAGCCGGAATCGTTGCTCACGACTCCGGCGAAACGGGGATCGTGCGCGGAAGCCCAGAGCGCAGTCTTGCCCAGACGCGAATGTCCGTGCGCCCAGATGCGCTGCGGATCAATCGCCGGTTCCGTCTGCGCCAGATCGAACAGAAGCGAATAGCCGAACGCCCACGCGCTGATCGCGGTCAGGGAACGGTTCCCCTCCGTCAGCTCCGATGCGGGATGAAACAGACGGAAAACGCTTCCGGCGCGTCCGGCGCCGCTGTCCTCGAAGAAACTATTGCGCGGAGCGGTGACGACAGAATATCCGGCTTTGAGGAGCATCGGGAACTGCCAGCGGTGCGCCTGCTCGCCGGGCTTGAACTCGGTCGAATCGGCGGGGATGTCCGTTTCGGTGCTCGCGGCGGCATTGCCCTTGAAGTTGAGTCCGACGATTGCGGGAATGCGTCCCGGGCGGTGATTCGGCAGATACCACAGGGCCTCCGCAGTGTGTTCGACTCCGTTGTTTTCCAGATGAATCACCACTTCACGGCGCGTGGCGAGACCGTCGAAGGAATCGTGCTTTTCGCGCTTGATTTCAAAACGGACCGACGCGGGGCGCGGCGGAATTTCTCCGAACAGTTTTTCCTCCAGAAGACGGAGAATCGCCGGGCGGCGGACGTTATGCCAGTCCGCCGCGTTTTTGCATCCGGCAAGCGGAGAAGGGAGATCGGCGACGGTTTCAGGACGGTTCAGGATCATATCCATACATTTAACTCCTCAGGTGCTCCGGCGCGGAAAACGGATGGAGAACGTTGTTCCGCCACCGGGGGTGTCGGTTACTGTGATAGTGGCGTCGTGCGCAATGACAATCGCGTGAACCATGGAGAGTCCGAGACCGTTCCCCGGACGGGTCCGGCTGGCGTCGGCGCGGAAGAAGCGCTCGAAAATATGTTTTTTGTCCTCGTCGGAAATTCCGGTTCCCGAATCGGCGATCCGGAAAACGACGGCGTCTTTTTCATCGAAAAGGGCCAGTTCCACACGCCCGCCCTCCGGCGTGAACTTCAGGGCATTGTCCACCAGGTTGGAGACGACGCGCTGAATTTTGAGTTTGTCCGCATAAAGCATGACGTCGTTCCCGGGAAGCGCAAGCGTGAAGGTCTGTCCGTTCTCCTCCGCCTGCATGGAGTAGAGGTCGTAGGCCTGGCGAAGCTGTTCGGAGAGCGAGAAATTCTCTTTTTTCAGATGCTCGAAACGGTTTTCAATCCGGGTGATTTCGAGCATGGAGTTGATCATGGAGATCATGTCGGAGCAATCCTCTGCGATGTTGGCGATGGCGTCGCGGTAGCTGGCGAGGTCGCGCGGACCGCTGATCGTGATTTCCGCAATCGTGCGGATGCGGGTCAGCGGCGTGCGGAGATCGTGCGCGACATTGTCCGTCACATCCCGCAGTTCGGTGAGCAGATGCTCCGTATTCGCCGTCATGGCGTTGAAGACGGAAACGAAGGAGTCGATCTCCGCGCCGTCGTGCTTGAGGGCGACGCGCTGGGAGAAGTCCCCCGCGGCAATCTTCTTTGCGGCGATGCCGATCCGGCTGATGCCCGAAACGAAACGCCGTGCGATCAGCCACCCGCAGACGACGCCCGGCAGGAGAATGCAGCCCGTCACCACCCAGAACAGCAGGGCGAACTCCTCCAGATTTTCGCGGATCTGACGCGCGGTATGCCCGATCTGAACGGTCGTGCCATCGTACAGGGCAGTGGTAATGACGCGGAAAGTCCCGTCGATCGTTTCGAGGTTGACGAACGGCGCGGGTTCCATGCGCTGAAGCGGAACGCGGAAGAATTCCATGTTTGAAGACTCCGCAATCGTTTCGCCGTTCGCCGCCGTCACCAGATAGAACAGGTTCTGGCTTCCCGCATTGAGAACATTGTCGTAAACGGTCTTTTTCAGTGCCGAAAGATTCGCTTTCTTGTTGATGCGGTGCGTGTAGAGCGATGCGCCGTCGTAACGCAGCAGATAGAGTTCGCCGTTCGCCGCGCCGATGAGGTTGTAGTGAATCTGGCCGAACGAGGGATTCGCAAACGCGACAAGAGGCCGGAGCGCGGGGAATTTTTCATAACAGGCGTTGTAGTGTTCCCGCGGGATCTGCGCAAGCGGCAGTTCGCGTCCGAGCCGCTTGCCGCGGCCGCCGGCGAGATAATCGATGCGGATCGCGCTCGCGAGTTCCTGCAGGGTCTGGTCAAGACGCGCATCCAGATACCGCTTCTGGTAGACAAACGTCAGCAGAAAGCAGAAGAAGGAGGAGAGGATGAAGAGCACCGCGAACCAGAGGGTCACACGGAACTTGACGGTCCCCAGGAATGTGAACTTACTCCATGACATAGCCGAAACCGCGCACCGTGTGGATGAGTTTGCGTTCAAACGGTTTGTCGATCTTTTCGCGCAGACGGCACATGCGGGTTTCGACGATGTTGGTCTGCGGGTCGAAATTGTACTCCCAGACATGTTCGATGATCATGGTTTTGGAGACGATGCGTCCGGCATTGCGCATGAGGTATTCGAGGAGCATGTACTCCTGCGGCTGAATGTCGATGCGCTGTCCGGCGCGGTAAACCTTGTGTCCGAGCAGGTCGATCGTGAGGTCGGCGAACGTCAGCGTTGTCGGCTCGGTCTGATTCGACGCGCGGCGCAGCAGCGCCTGGATGCGGGCGAGAAGCTCGGAGAATGAAAACGGCTTGGCCAGATAATCATCTCCGCCCGCCTGAAGTCCGCGCACCTTGTCTTCCACGGAATTTTTTGCGCTGAGCACGATGACAGGCGTCTTGATGCGCGATTCGCGCAGCTTCTGAATAATCGTGAACCCGTCCATGCCGGGGAGCATGATATCGACGATCGCAATGTCGAATTCTCCGGTCTGGAGCTTAAAAAGTCCTTCGACGCCATCCGATGCGACAACCGTATTGAAACCTGCCTGCTCCAGCCCCTTGGAAACGAACGCGGCCGTCTTGGCGTCATCCTCGATGATAATGATGTTCATTGGCGGAACCCCCTGTTTTGATGAAACACTCTCGGAAATATAACACCAAAACAGGGAAATGCAAAACCTCCGGAACTATTCTTTGATTACAATTGTGTCAGGTACGCTGATTTTCCACTTTCCGGACCGGAATTCCGCGTCGATCATCCCGCGCGGCGTGAGGAGATGCAGCGCGCAGTCGTGATCCGGGGTCTGCGGGTTCAGACGGATCGCGCGGAACCCGGGTTCCACAATCTCAATTCCGAGCAGTCCCCGCATGAAGAATGCGCTTGCGCCCGCACTCCAGGCGTGCGAGTGGGTATGCTGAGTCGAAATATCGCCGTTGCAGTAAAACAGCGTCCAGTTTTCAGGCGTGGAAGTGTATCCCCGATCCGCCCAGCGCGCTCCCCAGCGTTCCCGGACGATGCGCATTCCGAGATCGAACCGTCCGCATTTGTTCAGCGCCCGGATCACGATTCCGCTGGTGAACGATTCCGCTTCAAGCACATCAGCATCACGCAGATCAAACACGTGAAGAATCGCCTCCTCGCGCGCTTCGCCGTCCAGAAGCCCCGTCATGATGGCGAGCGCATGAGCGTATTCGCTGGCGGCGTCGGAACGGACGCCGCGGATAATGGAATCGGAAAGACAGTGCCGTTCCGCAATCCAGAATTTCCGGAAGAACGATTCCTTGAGTTTCGCTTTTTCCGACTGAAGCTGCTTCACGCGGAAAGAATCGCCGTACAGGCGGCAGATCTTCTCCTGGTCGTCCATCATGCGGTACAGCAGCGCATTGACCGGGGCGGAAATGCCGTTGCGGGCGTCCTCGCTCGCATTGTAAGCCCAATCCAGAAAGACGGAACTCAGGTTCTCAAGCAGTCCGTCGTCATTCAGATAGCCGCGGTAGAAATCCATGTTCATGAGCATGACCGGATAGTACTGAAACAGCAGCGAATCATCGCCGGTGAACTCGTAGTACTCCCACATGGCGGAATTGAAAAGCAGACCGCAGTCGGTGTAAACCTTCCAGTTCCCGACCGTGAAGTTGGAAAGCTGAGCCAGGGTTCCGGTCGGCAGAATCGAATGCGCCGTCTGATCCAGATACTTGCGGCACATCGCAGTCTCGCCGAACGTCCACAGCAGACCGTCGAGAATGACGCCGCACGAGTCATACATCCACTGTCCCTGCTCTCGGCACGGAGTGTCAAAAATATTGTCCGCCGTGCAGAGGTCGATTGTATATGCGCACATATCGAAGACTTTCTGAAGCTGCGCGTCCGCCGTCTTGAACGCATGCGGATTCGGGAACGGGTAGCGCTCGCAGACTGCCCGGAGAGCGTGGATTTTCAGCGTATACGGAGGAGTTCCGCAGATGCGCAGTTTCAGATACCGGAACGATTTCCAGCAGAACGGACGAAAGGTCACCGGCGAGCCGTCAAGGAAGATGCTGTCTGCGTAAACGGAACCGATCGCGTTGTTGAAACAACCGTCGACAAGGTCTTCCGCGTAACCGATTTCAATGCGGGTTCCGGAGGGACCCTCCAGTTCGAGTTCCGCGAAACCGCGGATAATGATTCCGAAATCAAGCAGAATCGCCGGGTCGTATACCTCTCCGCCCGGCACGCTTCCCCATCCCGAAACCGAACAGGTTCCCTCCGCAGTGCAGAGACTTTCCGCATTCTCAAAGCGGCAGACTTGCGGCTTGCGTCCCTGCGCCGAAAGAGAAATGCTCATATCTTCCGGATTGCGGTGCAGGGAACGGATATGGATACACTCCGTCAACTCCAGAACCGATTTCGGATAAACAGTCTCCTCGCGCAGGAACGGAATATTGCGTTCCACCAGCCGCAGCCACGGCGAAACCGCGGGCGGAATATCGCTTCCGCGCCAGTCGACATACACTTTTGCCTTCTGCCAGCAGGAATCGTCAAAACCGCACTCCTTCCAGCCCTTCGGCATTCTGCGGGCGTCGAAAATCTCCTGCCACGGATTGTACAGGCTCGGCCCGAAAAAGTAGACGTCTTTTTTCCACGCCTCGCCGGGAATGCTCCGCCAGTCGCCGGAACTCCGTTCGAGGACACGTCCCGTTTCATCCCGGATCTCCAGCAGCAGTGCCGCCTGGAACATCTTCCCCGTGCTGTAGATCTCCACGGCGACCGCGTTGCGTCCGGGCCGCAGGAACTGTTTCACATCGCGGACATTGTAAAACTTGTAATACACCTGACTCTGGATCGGCCCGTGTTCCACAAACGTCCCGTTGATCCAGATACGATACCACGTCGCCCCGGTCAGCGACATCTCCGCTTTTTCCGGAACTTTTCCCAGCTCGAATTCGTGCCGGAAGAGGTAATGCGCGTTCCGCTCCCCCTCCTCCACTTGCGGTTTTGATTCCACCGGAATATGCGACAACGGATGCGCAATCCATTTTCCCGCCCACTCTTTCATCTTCCATCCTTTCCTTTCCGTCTCAGCCGTTTTCTGTGTTCAAACACACCGCAGACGTTTCTCTCTCATCCGCAGGGTCTGCCGCAGAATAAAATACGCGGCAGACACACAATCTTCAATCCATTTTCCCCGCCCTGCAGCGCAAAAGATTGAAACAGACGAAACAAAATACGCAACAACGCTTGAAAAACCGGGAAACCGCACTATTTTTCAGAAACGGAGGATTCCATCATGAAAACGGTAAACATTCGAGATGTGGCTAGAGAGGCGGGAACCTCGACTGCGAGCGTTTCGCGCTGGTTGAACGGACAGCCCGGCGTCTCGCGCAGAACGGGAGAACACATCACGGAGGTCGCACGCAGCCTCGGATACCGTCCGGCTCTGCAGCGCAAAACAGGCGTGATCACCCTGATTCTCCCCTCTCTCCGCATACAATCGCTTGGATACTACACGCTCGAATTGCTGAACGCGTTCCGGCATGAAGCGGCAAAACGCGGATTCGGTGTGCTCATCTCCTCTCTCGAAGACGCCGGCCTGCTGCGCGAAAACATGGTCTCCGGCGCAATATCGTTCGACTTTCTGCGTTCCATCGGACGAACTTTTCCAAATCTGAAAAACATCCCGCTGGTATGCCTGAACGACCCGGGGAATCCGCTGGAAGAAGTCGGAACCGTGCTGACCGACGAACGCTCCGGCATCCGCCGGGCTCTGCAATTTCTCAGAGAAAAAGGACACCGCCGGATCGGTTTCCTCTCATTCCAGGACGAAAAAGCCTCCCTCGCGAACGAACGGAGACTCCGCGCATTCACCGAAGAGAGCGCCGGGCTCGGCGGGATTGAACCGGAGCTTCCGCCCCCGACACTCCCCGTAACCGATGCCGTGTGCGCAATTCTCGCAAAACGCTGTTCCGCAATCATCGTTGCAGGGGAAGGATACGAAGGACCCGTTCTCCGCACACTCGCCATGCTCGGAAAACGGATTCCGGAAGATCTCTCCGTCATTACCAGCGAAACCCCGGAATCCTGTTTCCGCACACCGCGCCAGACAACGATCGGACAGGACTTTCCGGCAATCGCCGCGGCGGCGTTCCATCTCCTCGAAACCATGGTGAAAGGTGAAACTCATCATCCCGCTCCGGTGGAAGTTCCTCCCGTCTTTACCGTCCGCGAATCCGTTGGACCGTTCCCGCTTTCATAACCATCTGAAAAAAATTCCATCTTTTTCCATGTCCGCACTTGAAAAAAAACTTTTTTGGAATATGTTACATTT
>URNE01000007.1 GCA_900549045.1 uncultured bacterium
GAACACGGTCAGAATCGGTTTTCTGACAAATGCGATTCCAGAAAGCAACGGCGTTTTCCGGTTCACCGGAAAAGTGGAAGTCATCCTGCCGCTGCAGGGATTCCTTGAAAGCTTCGAGACACTCTCCAAGTTCAGCGGCATTCTAGAAGGAATGAAGCACCCAACCACAAACTGGTCCGCGGAAATTTCGCGGAAGGAGAAAAAAAGTGATAACCCTCACATTTGAACACATGAGCGGATGCCGGTTCGCTCCGGCTGAAAAACGCTGCAACGCAATTCCATGCGTTGAAGTCCGGGCGGATGAAGAATCCCTCCGTTCCTCTGCGGCCGTCGAATCAGTTCGGCCGGAAGAGACCCGAAGCATTTCCATCTGCTGCGCCCTTTTCGAACTCGCGGGCTGGCTGATCCGGAATGCGGCGGACCTCAGTATCACGGTAACATCCGCTCTTTGCAATGCCGTGAAGACGGCATGCAGAGCGATTGAGGAACGTACGCAGGAATTCCTGACGATCTTCAGCCGGAATCTTGTGTACAGACTTCAATCTCTACGTTTGTAAACTCCAAACAACAAGCCAAACATAAAGGAACTTATCATGGCTGACATCATCGTTTCAACAAAAATCGAGAAAATTCCTCTGAACAGACTCGACTACAAAACCACACCGGGAAATGGATACAATATTCCGGTGACCGTCCGTATCACGGAAAACGCGATCCAGAGAATTGAGGAAGGCTGGATCAAAGGCGCCACCGCACCGGAAGGATGGAGCGGCACCGGCGATCCCTTTACAGGCAATCACAGCAGCGACAAACTCATCATCGGAAGCAGCAAATCCGACAAGATTGACGGTGTTGGATTCGTCACGATCAACAACAACAATAAAAACGGCGTCGATTACAGCATCGGTGACATCACCATGCTCCTCGGAAGCATCATGCAGATCAACTTCGATGCAACGATGCAGTTTAAAAACTACGAGCTTATCGCCGACCTTACCATTGCCCAGGGTATCGACAACCAGAAAAACGCCACCTACGAGTACCTCTTCAACCACGCCGGCATCGACATTGCCACGACCTACATTGACACAGACGGCATGGAAAAGAAGATCGACGATCAGATCTACTGCGTCATGACCAGAACCACCGACGCGGACAAAAACTATTATGCCAAGATCGTCAACAACTGGGAAGATCTCAAAGATAATTACGGCGCGGGCGTCTTCAACAACAGCCTCTATCTCAACATCGGCAGCCAGGAGACCATCTACATCAACTCCGCCTGGAACACCTACACCAAGGGCGATGCTTTCGGGAAGAAACTCTACGGCTACAGCGCATTCAACTCCCTCGGCGACGCCGACGATGGTACAAACAACCTCAACGCCTACAGTGCTCTCAAGACGCTCACCGTCAAGAACATCATTCTGGAGACGGACACCGACATCACCCAGACCACGAACGGCGGCGATGCAATCCTCGCCTTCATTGACGGCTCCGAAATCAGCAGTAACGACAAGACAGTTGTCCGTACCATCACGGTTTCCGATCTCGGCGCTCTAAACAAGGACCTCCTCCTCGTCGGCGCAGATCCGGACAATCTGAACAACTGGGTCAAAGACTCCAAAGTTCCGTCTGCGACTATCAACGCCAACATCAATTCCGCCAGCAAGATCTGGGTCGGCTTCATGGACAACAGAGCAGGCGGCTCCGCGGATTACAACGGCAACCACGCCATCAACCTGACGATGAACGGCGCAATGACGGCCGCCGGCCAGATTCAGGTCACCGGCTTCGGAACCCAACTCACTGTCGGAGAAAACGGTTCTGTTGACGCAACCGGAGCTCTGCTCATCCGCGGTGCGACATTCACCGCAAACGGAAAAGGTTCCGACGATGCAACGGCCCCGCAGGTCAAAGGCGCAATGCTCGCTGTTGAATCCCAGGGCGTCTACAAATCCGGCGGCGAGTCTGCTGTCACGGATTTCATGAAAGACTTCAAAGATCCGGCAAAAGGCGTTTTCGCTCTGAACAACTCCTCTGCGGAATTCGGCGCAATTGTAATCAACTCCTACACGAAGTATCGCGGATCCGGAAACGATGCAAGCATCGAACTCAACGCGTCTGTTCTCAAAGGAACTACGCTGAGCATGGCTGACGCCGCATACCTCAACCAGGACAACAAGTCCACGGTGGAACTCAGCGGTGCAATCACCATCGACAACAAGGACAAAGATACCGGCACCGTCATCATCGGCTTCAAAAAAGGAAGCGAAATCAACGTCAAGGGCGGCACGCTCAAGGCGGCATCGCTGACAATCGGCTCCGGCGTTGATGCAGCGGAAGGCTCCAAGGGCGTCACCATCAACGTCACGGACAAGGGACTCCTTGAAACCATCAACCCGATCGCTCTGAAGAAAGGCTCCGTCCTCAACGTGGTCGACGCTTCCGTCAAAGCGAAAAACATTACGGGTAACGGCGCTGCAATCTATTTCGAAAATGCAACCGTCGATATGGATGCCGTCATTGCCGGAACGGATGGCGAAATTGTCATTACAGGATCCGAGAACAAGCTCAATACAAAAGCGATCAACGCGCAGAACGCCAAAGCCACCTTCGGTACGGACGACAAAGCATTCTCCGGAACCTTTGCAGGAGCTCTTAACGGCGGCAGCATCACCGTCCACAACGGCGACCTGACTCTTGCCGGAGCCGGTGCGAAAGTCGACTACAACGCAACTCTCACCGTTGCGGAAAACGGCGTCCTGACGGTCAAAAATGACGCGTTCTTCGCCAATGCGAATCTGAACGTTATCGGAGACGCCACGGTCGAAAAAGGCACCCATAACCTCAACGTCATCAATGTCGAAGGTTCCCTGACGCTTGCCGGAGCAATTCTCAATCTTTCGGACAAGTTCACGCTGAAAGACGGCTCCAGACTCGCCATGGATGTCAACACTCTCATTGACATCACAGCCATTACCACTACAACCAACGCCGACTTCATCAACGAAAGCACGGTCGCAAATATCACAATCGATGCAGCCGATCTCAAGGAAAATGAAGCCAAGAAACTCATCGACGGCAAAGATTCCAAGACCTACAACAAAGATCAGTTCAAGCTCGTCAACAACGCCGTCAACGCCGACCTTGTGGACTTCAACGGCGATCTGTGGATCACCGACAAGTTCGACAAAACGAGCATCATGATCGACGGCAGCGTCTCCAGCGGAAGCAAGTCCGGCTACATCTTCGGATTCAACCTCTCCGATGCGGTCGTCTCCGCAGTCGGTCTCAAGGATGATTCGACCACGACGTTCATCTTCTCCGGCGACAACACCTACACCCAGGCCGTTGAAGGCGACTTCGATCTCTTCAAAGAGTATCAGGTCGTCGTCGACGGAAAGACCAGCATCAGCAACTTCTATGATGCAAACGTCAAAGTCACCGAGAACAGCAAGTTCACGATCGGCAAACTCGCGCTTGATGCGAAAAATGAGATCCAGTTCACCAAGGCCGGTGCCGGCGAACTCGATGTTCAGAACATCGTTCTCACCATCGACGGCAACAACCTGATGAAGAACAACGACCCCTGCACGATCGCAACGGGATTCACGGGCGAGCTCAACGGGTTCAACACCATCCTGAACCTGATCAACGGTGCACCCAGCGATGAAAAGAACTTCCACGACCTCTTCGTCGATGCAGAGGGCAACGTCAAGCTCACCCGCCTTGCCTACAACGGCTGGAACCTCTCCGCTCCGACCGCCAAAAAGGAAATCAAGGCAGAGGATCTCAACGACCGCTGGAACTTCATGGGCTCCAAGATCGGCACCGACACCGTCATGGGCAAGATCAAGGGTACAATGGTTATCGGCGATGCTGCGAACCGCGCAAGCGGATCCTACGCCTTCGGCGGAAACCTGGTCAAGGGTCAGGACGACATCTACGTCTCGACCATCGTCGCAGGAAGCAAGATCGAAGTCATCAACGCCGACATGAGCGCGGGCGTCTTCGCAGGAAGCCGCATCAACGCCAACGGCGCGATCGTTGAAAACAAAGGCAACCAGTCGGTCTACATCGAAAACGTCAAAACCGCATACGTCGCAGGCGGAAGCTTCGTCAAAGGCATCAAGAGTGCGGCCGGTGCTTTCGGAACCGTCGATCTCAAGATCGTGAACAGCGAAATCACCAACGTTCTCGGCGGCGGATTCGCATCGGGCAAAGGCTCCATCGAATCCCGTGAAGGCTCCATCAACGTCATGGTTGACGGAGGCACCTACGACTTCATCGTCGGCGGCGGCAGAGCTTCCACAGGTGCATTTGTGAAGGTTGGAACAACCAACATCACAATCACCGGAGACACCACGGTCAGAACTGCGATCTATGGTGCAAACATGGCACGTACTGTCGAGGATTCCGTCAACACCTCCGCAAACAACACGAACATCAAGATCGACGGAAGCGCCGATCTCAACATCAAAGCAATCTACGGCGGAGCCTTCAGCCGCGGTTCGGTGGCGTACGGAACCAGCATCTTCTTCGAGCACTGCGATGCGACCGACAAGTTCGGCACGATCAGCGGCGACTCTGAATTGGCGAACGGAGGCATCTCCTACGTCGGCGGAAACCGTATCCTCAACGTTACAGACAGTGTTCTGGTTGCAGGGGACATCAGCTTCTTCGATGTGGTTGAACTGAACGGAGCAAGCGCTTCCGCAGCAACTTCCAACATGGATGATGTCAGCGAGTGGAACCTCACCTCCAACGGAATGGATACATTCTTCGACTTCGGTACCGGTTCCATCGACTTCAACGGCGACACCCTCAAGCTGGCAGGCTTCGCAGGCGGCTCGACCGTCTTCAAAGGTGACTTCTCCGCCTTTAATTCGATCGACGAACTCGGTTTCGCATCGGTTTCCAACGGATTCAAGCTCACCTTCAATGAAGACAAGAGCGCGATCCTGGCTCAGCTTGCCTGAGTCTCGACAGAGCAAAAATAACAACACCGGGCGGACAATCCGCCCGGCAATAAACTGAAAGGACAAACAAATGGAAGAGTTCATTTATGAAGCTCCTGTCATCGAAGAGCTGACAGAGGCAATCCCTCTCGTTCACGGCAGCCCGACGGATCCGGGTCCGGATCCGGAATAAGGATTTCAAACGCTGTAAATGAGCGTACAACATTCCAATCCTGCCTTCAAAAGCGGGGTTGGAGTGTTTTTTACATTCACTTCAACGCAAAATTTGGAACGACAACATGAGCCTCACACTCACCATTCCATCCGGCCAATCCAGCGGGCTTTCATTCAGCGCGTGCGGAGCTTTTTCAGAATCCGTTCTGAAAGAAATGGCCGATGCGCTGGCCCTCCCCGAACCGTGTGAGATGGAAAATCCCCCTGACGCCCTGCAGCTCGTTGATCCCGGCTATGACCGCGACGGCGAAAGAATCACCCGGTTCCGTCTGTCGGACATTCATTACGCAGGCGATCCGCTGAATGGAATTCTCTGCGTCGAAGCTCCGGAAAGATTCCGGAACCGAAGCCGCAGATTTGCCGTTATCCGAATGCTTCTCAGCCTCGGTTACCTCCGCAAGATTTTGAAAGGCGACGGAAAAACCGGACTGCTGCATGGAGCTTTGCCGGAAACGCAAAATGGAGAATGCGTTCTTCTTTTCGGTCAAAGCGGCATCGGGAAATCGACCAGCATGAAACGCTGGAAATCGGAAGGCGGAATCTGTGAAGCGGATGATCTCCTGCTTCTGGAGGAGTCGGAAGGCGAATTTTTCTGTCGTCCCCTGCCGACCTGGAGCCGTTTTTTCAGCGATCCCGAGTGCCGGGACACTTTCCCCGTCATGAAACGATTGCATTTGAAAGACGCCCTTTGGCTGACCCGCGCGGAACAGGGAACGCCGGAACGCATCGAACTGGTGCATCCCGGACTGTGGCGCGCCCAGGTTCTTTCCGCAGCGACCATTCATCTTTATGACTCCATGCGCATTCTCAGCGAATCGGAAAAGATATATGCGGGCAGGAAATTTATGTCTCTCGTACAAGATATCACGCAAAAATTCGGCACACGCACGCTGCGCGCCTCACTCGACGCGAATTTACATGAAACAATCAACAACGGAATCAAGGAAGCGGAACAATGAAACTCAATCCGATGCTGCTCGTCGCAGAAGAATTCGACCATACAGGAATCCTCTACAATCCGGACAGCGGCGAGACGTTTGCGCTGAACCGCACCGCCCTGTTTCTCTATCGTCAGATCGAAGCGGGATATACGGTGGAAGAACTCTCGGAACAGCTCGCTCACATCTCCGCAAACACTCCGGATCAGGAAAAAATCAACAGCGACATACAAAAATTCCTGTCGGAAATGGAGCGCCGCGGATGGCTCTCCAAATGACGGGGGAAGTCGAGCACGTGCTTATGACCGGAGTCAGCATGAACCCGGTCCTGTACGCGGGAGATATCGTCGAACTGGTCAAAACGGAAAGATCTTCCGTTCAGCCCGGAGATATTGTCGTTTTCTTCGCAAAGAACGGCAAAATGATCATCCACAGGGTCGTCCGCACTGAACCGGAACTGGTTACAAGAGGCGACAACTGCATTCACGACGACCCTCCGATCCCGCCGGGTTCCCCTGTGAAAAAGGCTGTCGCGCGTCTGCGCTATGGAGTCCACATGCTTCTGTCCGGGGGCGTTGCCGGAGAAAAAGAATTTCATCGGAATCAGCGGCTTCTGACGCGCCGGATCCGGTTCCGGAATCTGATCCCGGATATTCTGCAGAAAAGTCCTTTCCGTCTGAGCTGCAGATTTCTGAAACAAGTGGAATTCCCCGCTTTTTCAATATATTATTTCGGCTCGTCTCCCGTCCTGCGAATCGATTCGGAAGGCTGTCACTGGATCATGCGCGGTGGACGCTTCCTTTTCCGCCCGCCGCGGCAAAACGGAACAAAGGACGAAAAATGAATCTGTTTTATCAATTGCTTGGAGAAATTGTTTTCACCGGAGCATCGGAAACCTGGTCGACGCTGAACGGACACGACCGGGAACTCATGTGCAGTTATGCGGAAAAAGAAAAACTCCAGCCGCTGTTTTACCGTTATCTGCACACAAAGCTTCCGGACAAATACCGCGACTCATTCCGCAGACAGTTTCAGACCGAGGCCTCCTTCTCCCTGCGCGAAAAACATGCGTTTGAAAATGTATGCAATCTGTTGAAGAAAAACAATTTTGAATTCATTCCGATCAAGGGAGTCGATCTGGCGTACAGAATCTATCCGGAGGCAGCACTGCGGCATCATCAGGACTGGGACATTCTGTTCCCCAGAGCGCGCTGCCGCGCGGCCGCAGAATTTCTTGAACAGAACGGATGGGCGCCGGTAAGCGGTCTTGAAGACCTGGATCCCGGAGAGCATCATTACGACCCGCTCGTAAAGGGCGAATTCTGCATAGAACCGCACTGGAATCTGCCAAGTTTCGAGGAAGCCGCCTCGGATGAGATATGGGAGGAAATTCGTTCCGCGCCTGAAAACCGGCGCGACTTTCTGACTCCGGAAATGAATCTGCTTCTGCTTTCCGCACACGCGTCCACCGCAGATTTCACTCACCTCGCGGTTTCAAAAATTCTGCTGGATGCGGGGTTTATTCTGAAACATGACCGCGTCGACTGGAACAAAGTCCGAAAACTCTCGGCGAAGTGGAAAATCCTGCGTCCGGACATTCTGATCGGCGCATGGCCGGAATTTTTCCCGGAAGGCATTCTGCCTGAACAGGAGGAAAATGCAAAAAACGCGCGGGCGGTCCGGACATGTTCAAACAACGGAACCGGATGAACGCGCACGCATATGAAAAAGTCATGAATCAGCCGGAACGCTTCTCCTCCGGATGGCTCCGGAAGCGCCTCCGCATCTACCGGAATCCGGACAGCATCCGCCGCAAGTATCATCAACCGACGGCCTCCGCAATCCAGGTCGCATATTACATCTTCAAAGATTTGCTGTGCAAGGCCGGTTTTTTCTTCGCCTCACTCCTCCGCAGGAATCCTGAAGTCGTCGACTACTACCGGAAAGTGAACAAAGTCAAACAAATCATCGAGCTTGCAGCTCGAGATGAAAACGAAACAATATAAACGGAACAATAACCAGTTAAGGAATTTGCAGGAATGGAACGCAAACGTATTTTTGTGGACGGCATGGAATCCGTCAGTCTGACAGATGGAATGATCCGCATGGAGCTCTTCAATGTTCTCCTGACCCCGAACCGCGATCCGCAGACGCCGTCGCCGCATGAAGTCACCGGCGAACTCATCATGACTCCCCAGGGATTCGTCAAAGCCTTTTCCGCAATGGAAAGTCTCATTCAGAAACTCGAACAGGCCGGAATGATTCAGCGGAAGGGCGCCCCCGCTCCGCACAAGGAAGAATCCACCGCCTCCCCGAATTTCCAATAACCGCGCTCACGGAATTTCTCAATCATGTCCGACACTCAAACAGATACCTTGATCTTCTGTCTGCGCGAAGTCACCAAAATGCTCCCGCGCGGAACCGGGCTCGACGCATTCATCCAGGGATGCGATCTGAACTCAAAAGACAGCATGGAGATCGGTGTTGAACTCGCAGCGAAACTGCGTCTCTCTCCCGAAAAACGGAACGACGCAAACGCAGATGAGCTCGCTTCCTACTTCGGAGCGCCCGTCCTCCTCCGCCTCAAAAACGGAAACTGGGTCCTCTTCCTCGGCCTCCGCACGCAGACCAACGACGGAAAACAGGAAGAACGCTTCGCCGTCTATGACCCGCTCGGGAAAACACAGGGCAAAATGCTTCTCCTCTCACGCGAACAGCTCAACTCCGCATGGGAAGGCGACGCCATTTTCATTAAAATCGAACTCGCCGGATGCTCCGTCGACGGCCGCCATACCTCGCTCTACTGCCTCACCGCGGTCGTCAAGCACTACGGCGGCGACACCGACGTCAGCCGGCTGATTCACGAATACGCGATTTCCGAAGACGAGCCCCCGCGCCGTCTCCTCCGCAAGATGGCGGAAGACCTTGAATTCGCGACGAAAATCGTCAAAGTCTCCTGGGAGAAACTCCCGAAGCTCGGCGCGGCGTATCCCGCAATCGCATTCAAAAAAGACGGCTCGACCGTCGTCGTCTGCGGAGTCCGCCAGGTTCCCGTCGAACCGCCGAAACCGTCCGGAGCTCCGGAACTTGCGGAGAACGCGGGCGAACCGGCGGTCTCCGTCGAGACTCCCGAAGACCGGAAGGCGGAAGAACCCGAACTCAAACTCCAGATCGCCGTCTGGGACCCCGTCGCGAAGAACGGACGCAAGCCGCGGATGGAGTTCAAGGAGCGGGAATATTTCGAACAGGAACTCTCCGGCGAACTCATGCTCCTCAAGAAGCATTATTCGATCCTCGAGGAAAATCAGCCGTTCGGGCTGCGCTGGTTCATTCCGGAATTCTACCGCCAGCGCGCACTGCTCAGCCAGGTCGCTCTCGCAATTCTCTCGATCAGCCTCATCGGACTCGCAATTCCGATTTTCTTCCAGCTGGTCGTCGACAAGGTTCTCGTGCATGAAAGCTACAACACGCTGACCGTTCTCGGATTCGGCGTCATGGTCATGCTCCTGTTCAACGCCGCTCTCGAATATCTCGAGAACTACTTCCTTCTGTTCGCGACGAACCGCATCGACATCCGTCTGGCGACGCGCACCTTCGCGAAACTGCTGAGTCTGCCGGTCGACTTCTATGAACGCATCTCCTCCGGCGTGCTCATCAAGCACATGCAGCAGACGGAAAAAATCCGCTCGTTCCTCTCGGGAAGTCTGTTCTTCTCCGTGCTGGAACTGCTCTCGCTCGTGGTTTTCCTGCCGTTCCTGCTGATCTACAGCGTCAAACTCACGATCGTGGTTCTCGCATTCACGCTCATGATGGCGCTCGTGATCGCCGCGCTCATCAAACCGTTCCAGGTGCGACTCGAAGAGCTCTACCTCGCGGAAGGCAAGCGGCAGGGAATGCTCGTGGAAACGATCCACGGCATCCGCACTGTCAAATCCCTCGCGCTTGAGCCCAGCCAGCAGAGGAAATGGAACGACACGGCGGCTTATGCGATCACGCGCTACTTCCGCGTCGCGAAAATCTCCATGACCGCGCGCACGCTCAGCAACTTCCTTGAAAAGGCGATGTTCGTGGCGGTGATCTGGTTCGGCGCGAAATCGGTCTTCGACGGAACGCTCTCAGTCGGTGCGCTGATCGCATTCCAGATGCTCTCCGGACGCGTCACCGCGCCGCTGGTCCGCATCGTCGGACTCGTTCACGAGTACCAGCAGACCGCGCTGTCGGTGAAGATGCTCGGTGTTGTCATGAACTGCCCCGGCGAACAGGTCGGCGGCTCGCTCCACCACCAGCTCCGCGGCGAAATCTCCATCGAAAACGTCTCGTTCCAGTACACGCACGACGGTCCGCGCGTCATCAAGGACTGCAATCTGCACATCGCCCCGGGAACGACGGTCGGACTAGTCGGACGCTCCGGTTCCGGAAAAACGACCCTCACAAAACTCGTCCAGGGTCTCTATCCGCTTCAGGCGGGCATCATCAAATTCGACGGCATCGACATCCGCGAAATCGACCGCTCCTCCCTGCGCTCCAACATCGGCATCGTGCTGCAGGACAACTACTTCTTCTACGGAACCGTCCGCGAAAACCTGACCCTCACCAAGAAGGAGGCGTCGATGGAAGAGGTCATCTACGCCGCCCGCATGGCAGGCGCGGATGAATTCATCCAGAAGATGCCCAAAGGCTACGACTCCGTGCTTGAGGAGAACGCCTCGAACCTTTCCGGCGGACAGCGCCAGCGTCTCGCGATCGCCCGCGCCCTCCTGCCGAATCCGCGCATCCTGATCTTCGATGAAGCCACCAGCGCGCTCGACCCGGAAAGCGAAACCCTGGTCCGCAAGAACCTCAAGATGATCGCCCGCAACCGCACGGTCTTCATCATCTCACACCGCCTCTCGATCCTCTGCCGCGCAAACAAAATCGTGGTCATGGACAAGGGCGAACTTGTCGAAACCGGAACGCACCGTGAATTAATCAGCCGGAACGGCATCTACGCCGAATTCTGGCGTCAGCAGATGGGAACAGAAGAAGATGAATAATTCAAAAACACTGCGCGAAGCGGAGGAATTTCAGCCCGACGCCATTATGCTCGAGGCGCAGCGCCCCCCCTTCCCCATGCACATCGTATGGTTCATTATCATCGCGCTGCTCATTCTCATGGTCGCATGGGCGTGCTTCGCCAAAGTCGACAAAATCGTCACCGCAGACGGAAAGCTCACGACCGTCCGTCCGACCATCACCATGAAGCCGTATGAACGAACGGTCATCAAAACCGTGAACATCCGCCCGGGACAGCGCGTCAAAAAAGGTCAGGTGCTCTTCACCTTCGACCCGACCTTGACCGAATCCAACTATGAAAAACTCGTCGAACAGCATCAGAGCTACACGGCGCACAAACAGCGCCTCGAAGCCGAGCTCGCCGGATACGACAAGCCGTTCGTCATCCCCGACAAGCCGAACGTCGACGAGAAGAACCAGGCGGGAATTTTCAGCGCGCGCAAACTCTACTATCAGGAAAAGCTCCGCGCCTACGACGAAAGTCTCACGCGTTACAAAAAAACCCTGAACGCTCTTGAGGAGACCCTCACGCGCTACGAAGAGCGCAAAGCCGCGCTCGGCAAAATCGAAAGCATGATGAGCGACCTCCAGAAGAAACACATCGTCTCGCTGAAAGACCTTCTGCAGACGCAGGTTTCGTTCATCGAAATGGCGATTCAGATCGACCAGCAGAACGTGCAGATCGTCGAAAACCGTCAGCAGATTCTGACCATTCAGGCGGAACGGAACGCGTTCATCAAGGACTGGTACCGCCAGATCATGGAGGAGCACGTCAATGTTCAGCGCGAACTCATTTCCGTCGACAAGGACGTTCAGAAGGCGAAGATGCTCGACCGTCAGAGCGAACTGCGCTCCCCCTGCGAAGCCGTGGTGCATGAACTCGCCCCGTTCCAGGAAGGTTCGGCTGTGCGCGAGGCGGAGGCGCTTGTGACCCTGATCCCCGTCGACGTCCCGCTTGAAGCGGAGATCGACATTCCCGCGAAGGACATCGGCTGGGTGAAGCTCGGCGACGAGGTCCGCATCAAGCTCGACGCCTTCCCGTTCCAGCAGTGCGGCACGCTCGACGGCAAAGTCTCGTACATCTCGCAGGACGCGTTTGAAAAGGGCGTCAGGAGTGCGGAGCAGATGGAAGCCACCGACGCCGGCGGGCGTCCGAGCCGCGAGGCGATGGGTGCGACTTATCAGGCGCGTCTGAAGATCTCCGGCAGCCTCAAAGGCCGCGCCAAAGACGCCACGCTCCTTGCCGGCATGCGCATCAAAGCCGAAATCAAAGTCGGCAAACGCACGGTCATCAACTACATTCTGAATCCGTTTGTCAAAGCCCTCGACGAGGGCGTCCGCGAACCCTGAGGCCGCAGGAATTTCCCGAGGGCGGAGACTTGTGAAAAGTTTCCGCCCTCTTGTTTTCTCTTCAATTTTGTCGTTCCATTCCCGGAACTTCTTACATTTTTTTAATTAAATTTTCCAGTAAAAATCCTTTCTCAGGCACATTTTCCTTTTTTTTAAAGTTGGCACGCGGCTTGCTGTATTCAGGACAACATCCGAAAAAACTTATGGAGGTCGGAATGAAACTGATAACAGCTTACATCAAGCCGGAACGACTTACTGCGGTGAAGCAGGAGCTGTTCAAGAAGGAAATTTTCAAGATGTCAATCACCAACGCCCTCGGCTGCGGACAGCAGAAAGGCTATATGGAAGCCTATCGCGGCGTTGTACAGGAAGTCAACCTCCATAAAAAAGTCCGTATGGAGATCGCGGTGAACGACGAATTCGTCGATCAGACAATCGACGCCATCATCGCAGGCGCCAGAACCGGAACCATCGGCGACGGCAAGATTTTCGTGACGAACCTTGAAAAGTGTATCAGAATCCGCACCGGCGAAACCGGAAACGCGGCAATCGGATAAGAGAAAGGGACTTCAAATGAAGAAAATTTTACTGACAGCTTTCCTTGCAGCGGCGGGGTTCGCCCTGTTCGCGGACGAGGCGGCGGCTCAAACAGCCGCGGCAGCCGCAAAGGGTCCCACAGCCGCGGAGGCGATGTTCACAGTCAACAACATCTGGATGCTCATCGGAACGTTCCTCGTGTTCACCATGCACCTCGGTTTCGCCCTGCTTGAAACAGGTCTTACAAGAGCGAAAAACTGCGTGAACATCCTCTGCAAGAACCTCGCGACACCCTGTATCGGAGTTCTCACCTTCCTGGTTATCGGCTTCGGCCTGATGTATCCGGGCGACTCCTGGGTGCTCGGCAAGTTTCTCGGTTTCGCAGGCGCCGGACTCAACTGTCCTCCGGGAGCCGCGGGTCTGATCGAGTACAACGGGGGTAACTACACCTACTGGACCGACTTCATCTTCCAGGCGATGTTTGCGGCGACCGGCGTGACCATCGTTTCCGGTGCGGTTGCAGGCCGTATCAAACTCAGCGCCTATCTGCTCTTCGCAGTCTTCTATGCGGCGTTCGTCTACCCGATCGTCGGTTCGTGGGGATGGGGCGGCGGCTGGCTTGCGGACCTCAACTTTCATGACCTTGCCGGTTCGACTTTCGTTCACTCGGTCGGCGGCTGGGCGGCTCTTGCAGGCGTGATCATCATCGGTCCCCGCATCAACAAGTTCGTCGGCGGCGTTTCGATGCCGATCAAGGCGCACAACATGCCTCTCGCAACCATCGGCGTGTTCCTGCTCTGGCTCGGATGGTTCGGATTCAACGGAGCTTCGGCGTTCAACGCGGATCCCTACCTGGTCTCCTACATCTTCGTCACGACCACGCTCGCGGCCTGCGCCGGATGCATGACGGCGATGCTCACCTCCTGGGCGCTCCAGAAGAAGCCCGACCTCTCGATGATGCTCAACGGCGTTCTCGCAGGACTCGTCGCCATCACGGCAAGCGCGGACTGCGTCAGCATCACAAACTCGATCGTGATCGGTGCAATCGGCGGTATCATCGTGGTGCTTGCGGTTTACATGTTCGACCGTCTGTTCCTTGACGACCCTGTCGGCGCTCTGGCGGTTCACCTGGTCAACGGCGTCTGGGGAACGCTTGCAGTTGGAATCTTCAGCCCGGACTACAAGTTCCTCCCGCAGCTCATCGGAGTGATTGCGGTCGGTGCGGCATGCTTCATCAGCGCGTCGATCATCTTCCTCCTGCTGAAGAAGTTCTGGGGACTCCGCTGCTCGGATGACGAACAGATCCGCGGCCTTGACCTCAGCGAACACGGAATGGAAGCCTACGGCGGATTCCAGATCTTCCAGAACGAATAAGCCGCTATACAAAACAGAAACCTCTCTGTCCTCCCCGTCCGGACTCCGGTCCGAACGGGGAGGTTTTTTTTATTCTGCCGGAGCAGCATGCATTTCCGGAAGAATTCCGGATTTTTATTTCATTTCACTCTTGAAAACTGTTTTCATATGTGATATTTTAAACACAAAGGAGATTTCTTATGCAGCAAAAGACATACATGGTTCCCGCCCTCGAACGGGGTCTTCGCATACTCGAACTGCTCGCCGGACATCCGGAAGGGCTCATGATGAATGAAATGAACGCTCTCGGACTGCCGACGGCAAGTCTATACCGGATGCTTGTGACTCTCTCCGAACTCGGATACGTCATTCGCGACGACGATGACCGCTACCGGCTCGGACGCAAACTGCTCACACTCGGATACAGCAGCATGGATGAAGGTTCGCTCGTCGAAAAAGCGCTCGGCGCCATGCGGGAACTGCGCGACCGGACCGGCGAAACGGTCATGCTCGGCGTGCTCTACGGCATGGAAGGCGTGGTCATTGAATCCGTCAAATCCACCCGCGCGGTCTGCGTCTCCGTTCGAATCGGGCATCACTACCCGCTTCACACCGCGGCCCCCGCAAAGGCCATGCTTGCATACCTGCCCGATGAAGAACGCGAAAAAATTCTGAAGGCAATCGTCTACACGAAATTCACGCGAAGCACCATTCCGGACGCCTCCGCTTTTGAACGCGAACTCCGAGCCGTCCGCAAATCCGGCGTCGCCTACGACCGGGGCGAGGAACTGCGCGAACTCCGCTGCGCCGGAGCCCCCGTTCTCAACGCCTCCGGCTACCCTGCCGCCGCGGTCTGGATCGGCGGACCGGAATCGCGTCTGGATGAAAAAACGCTCTGCGAATACGGCGCCCTCGTAAAAGAGACAGCGGCGAAAATCACATCAAAAATCACTCAATGAAGGAGATACAACATGCAGCTCAAAAATGCGAAAGTGCTCATAACAGGCGGATCTGACGGCTATGGACGCGGCATCGCCGCCGTTCTCAAAAAGGCCGGCGCCGAAGTCTGGATCACCGGACGCAATGTCGAAAAACTCGAAAAAGCAGCGGAAGAACTGGGAGTCCGCACCATTCAGGCCGACGCCTCCTCCGGCGCCGACTGGGACCGCGTCATGAGGGAAACCGGCGAACTCGACGTTCTTGTCAACAATGCCGGATTCGGCGGGAAAATCGTTCCGGTTGCCGAACAGACCGATGAGGACATCATCCGCACGATCGGAACCAATCTGACCGGCGTCGTTCTCGGCTGCCGCCGCGCAGGCGCAATGATGGCAAAGCGCAAACGCGGAATCATCATCAACATTTCCAGCGTCTGCGCGCTCTACGCATGGCCGGCATGGAGCGTCTACACCGCCGCCAAAGCGGGTGTCGCCAAATTCAGCCACGGGCTTTACACCGAACTGCGTCCGCACGGAGTCCGCGTCTCCTGCGTCACACCGTCATGGGGACAGACCGGATTCAATCACGCGGCGAACATCAGCGGCGCATCCGAGAATCCGGAGCTCGCCGCAAAATGCATTGCGCCGGAAGAGCTCGGAAACATCGTCAGGAGCATCATCGAACAGCCCGATCATCTGGCGGTTCCGGACATCACGGTCCAGCCGGTGATTCAGGATATTTCCCCGATGTAACAATCAACCCCGGAGGTTGCCATGAGCTGTCTGTTTCTGGAAGCGGAATCCTTCCGCACTCCCGGCGGGTGGGTGATCGACCCCTCCGCCATGCACAAAATGGGCTCCGCCTATCTGATGGCGCACGGCGCGGGCGTCCCCGTCGCCGATGCGGAAACCATTGTCGAAATCACCGAACCGGGCGACTACATAATCCGGGCGCGCACCCGCAACTGGACCGCGGTCTGGAAACGCGGCACTCCCGCAGGACGTTTCACGCTTAAAATCGACGGCGTCGAACTTCCGCAGGTTCTCGGAACCAACGGCGAAAAATGGGCATGGCAAGTCGCCGGAACGCGTCACCTTTCCGCCGGGTCACACACGCTCGCCCTGCATGATCTCACCGGATTCAACGGGCGGTGCGATGCGCTCTACTTTTCGACCGATCCCGGCGACGTTCCCCCCGACGGCGGCGTTGAGCTGGAAACATTCCGCCGCAAAAAATGCGGAATCCGGATTGCCGACGCCCCTTTGGAATACGACCTGGTCGTCGCCGGCGGCGGCATTGCGGGGACCGTCACCGCACTTGCGGCGGCGCGGCTCGGACTCAAATCAATCCTGCTGCAGGACAAACCGGTTCCCGGCGGATGCAACAGTTCGGAAATCCGCGTTCCGCTCGGCGGATGCACACACATCGGCAAGTATCCGAACATCGGAAACACGGTCCGCGAAATCGCCCCGATTTGCCTCATGCCCGGCGCGAAAGCTCCCGAATGCTATGAAGACACCCGCAAAATCAACGCCTTCCATGCCGACTGTGCGGGAAAAGCGGAACTGCGGCTGAACGAGCGTGTCGTCTCCATTGAAACCGATCCGGCGGAACCTTCACGCATCACCGCCGTCATCACACGCCACACGGTCACGGGGAAGGAGACCCGCTACCGCGGGCGTCTCTTCTCCGACTGCACGGGCGACGGTTTTGTCGCGCTCGCGGCAGGCGCGAAATACATGTACGGCACGGAGGGACGGAATGTGTTCGGCGAATCCCTCGCCCCGGAAGAATCGTCCAATGAAGTCATGGGACTTTCGGTTCTCTGGACGAGCATTGAAGAGGATCACCCCGTCCCCTTCCCCGACATCGACTGGGGAATCGAGTTCAATGAACGGAACTGTTACTATCTCACCGGCGGAGACTGGGAGACCGAAACCGGACAGTACCGCGATCAGGCGGAGGAGGCGGAATACATCCGCGATTATTCGCTGATGACGACTTTTGCGAACTGGTCGTATTTGAAAAACCGTTCCGCGCGCAAAGCCGAATGGGCAAACCGGCGGCTCGACTGGATATCGAAGTGCGGCGGCAAGCGCGAAAGCCGCCGCATTCTCGGAGACTATGTCATGACGCAGAACGATATTGAACAGAACGTTCCGCACCCGGACGGCACGGCGTCGATTTCGTGGTCAATCGACCTGCACTATCCGGAACCGGAGAACCTGGACCGTTTTGCCGAACCGTTCCGCTCCTGCGCCTACCACCGGAGTCTGCCTTCGTTCTACCCGGTTCCATACCGCTGTCTGTACGCGAACGGTATCAGGAATCTGTTTCTCGGAGGACGGCTGATCAGTCTGTCGCACGTGGCATTTTCCGCTGCGCGGGTGATGCGCACGCTCGGGAATCTCGGGGAAGTCGTCGCGATGGCGGCAAAGGTCTGCACGGAAGAGAACGTTTTCCCGCGCGATGTTTACGAACGTCGTTTTCCGAAACTGCAGGAGCTGATGCGCGCCGGCATTCCGGTTCCGGAACAGTTCGCGTGTCCCTCGGTCGGACGCTGGGAGTCGTATCACTTCAAAGATCTCGGTCACTTTTTCTACAGCGAGGAACAGCGTCATCACGACCTGAGCGAAAAGACCAAAGCGGACATCCGCCGACTCAACAAGCCTCACCTGTTTGACTTTACGGGGAAGTAACCGCTGTCCGCCTCTCCGCGGCGTCCTCCATCCGGAAGGGCGCCGCGGAAATATCTCGGCAGCGAAACGATGAAGCACGGACGGAACCCGCGAAGAAAGGGGAATGATTCTTCATGAGGAAAAGTCTTAATACGGGGAAAAACGGAAAAGCTTCGATATGAAAGCATTTCAAAAAAGCAGAAGGAGAAATATGACCGAACCAAAGATTTAAGTGTAAATATTGGCGGAGAGAGCGGGATTCGAACCCGCGGCGAGGAGACCCCGCGGCGGTTTTCAAGACCGCTGCCTTAAACCACTCGACCATCTCTCCGAAGTGTAGCATATATTAC